>JBDTJD010000019.1:0-22733 GCA_039935975.1 Caldimonas sp. | reverse complement strand
CGTTCGGCTTCCTGCTCTTCCTGCTCGCGACCTCGAATCCGTTCGACCGCCTCTTTCCCGTGCCGGTCGACGGCCGCGACCTGAACCCGCTGCTGCAGGACCCCGGCATGGTGATCCACCCGCCGATGCTCTACATGGGCTACGTCGGCCTCTCGGTGGCGTTTTCGTTCGCCGTCGCCGCGCTGATCGGCGGCAACCTCGACGCGACCTGGGCGCGCTGGACGCGGCCCTGGACCACGGCGGCCTGGATCTTCCTCACCATCGGCATCGCCCTCGGCAGCGCCTGGGCCTACTACGAGCTCGGCTGGGGCGGCTGGTGGTTCTGGGATCCGGTCGAGAACGCCTCGTTCATGCCCTGGCTGGTCGCCACTGCGCTGATCCATTCGCTCGCCGTCACCGAGAAGCGCAACAGCTTCAAGAACTGGACCGTGCTGCTCGCGATCGTGGCCTTCTCGCTCTCGCTCCTCGGCACCTTCCTCGTCCGCTCGGGCGTGCTCTCGTCGGTGCACGCGTTCGCGAGCGACCCGCGTCGCGGCCTCTTCATCCTCGTCTTCCTGGTGATCGTGATCGGCTCCTCGCTCGCGCTCTACGCCTGGCGCGCGCCGTCCGTCGGCCTCGGCGCGCGCTTCGCCCTCCTCTCGCGCGAGACCCTGCTGCTCTCGAACAACGTGCTCCTCGTCGTCGCCTGCGGCGCGGTGCTGCTCGGCACGCTCTATCCGCTCGCGCTCGACGCGATGAACCTGGGCAAGATCTCGGTCGGCCCACCCTACTTCGACACCGTCTTCGTGCCGCTGCTGACGCCGCTCGTGTTCTTGATGGGCGTCGGCCCGCTCGCACGCTGGAAGCAGACCGAGCTGCCCGACCTGGTCCATCGCCTGAAGTGGGCCGCCGGCAGCGCCGTCGTCGCGACCGTCATCGTCGCCGTCGCGAACGGCGGCGTCGGCGTCGTCGCCGCGACCGGGCTGCTGATGGCGTTCTGGATCCTCGCCTCGGTCGCCACCGATCTCGTCGAGCGGCTGCGGCCGGCCGGCGGGCTGCGTGCCAGCGTCGTCCACCGTGCCCGCCAGATCCCGCGCGCGCTCGTCGGCATGATGGTCGCCCACGTCGGTGTCGCGATCTTCATCCTCGGCGTCACGCTGGTGCGCACCGGCGAGGTCGAACGCGACGTGCAGATGGCCGTCGGCGACACGACGACGATCGATGACATGGTCTTCACCTTCAAGGGTACGCGCGATGTCCAAGGACCCAACTACCGCGCCGCGCGCGGCGAGATCGAAGTGACGAGGGGCGGTCGCGTGATCAGCACGCTCACCCCCGAGAAACGCTTCTATCCCTCCACGCAGTCGACGCTGACCGAAGCGTCGATCGACGCCGGCCTGACGCGCGACCTCTACGTGTCGCTCGGCGAGCCCGTCGCCGGCGGTGCCTGGATCGTGCGCGTCTACGTCAAGCCCTTCGTCGACTGGATCTGGGGCGGCTGCCTCGTGATGGCGCTCGGCGGCCTGCTCGCCGCGACCGATCGCCGTTACCGCGCCCGCGTGCGCGCGCGGCAGACCCAGGCCGCGCTCGGAGCGGCCGCGGCATGAAACGCCTCTGGTTCCTGATCCCGCTGGCGGCCTTCCTGGCGCTGGCCGTGATCCTGACGATCGGCCTGAAGCGCGATCCGCGCGAAGTGCCGTCACCGCTCATCGACAAGCCGGCGCCGAAGTTCTCGCTCGCGCGGCTGGACGACGCCAGCAAGATCGTCAAGCTCGACGACCTGCGCGGCAAGGCCTTCATCCTCAACGTCTGGGCCTCCTGGTGCGTCGCCTGCCGCGAGGAGCACCCGGTGCTCGTCGAATTCGCGAAGAAGCGTGCCGTGCCGATCTACGGGCTCAACTACAAGGACACGCGCGCCGACGCCAACGGCTGGCTCGCGAGCTTCGGCAATCCGTACGACGCCTCCTTCTTCGACGAGGACGGTCGCGTCGGCATCGACTTCGGCGTCTATGGCGTGCCCGAGACCTTCGTCATCGACGGCAACGGCGTGATCCGCATGAAGCACATCGGTCCGCTCACCCCCGAGGTGCTGGCGGGAAAGATCGAGCCGCTGCTGAAGAAGCTCGACGCCTGATGAAGGTGCTGCGCGCCGTCGTCGGAGCCTGCCTTCTGGCCCTGGCGCTCGCGCCTCACGCGAAGGAGGCGCGTCCGGAGGCTGCCGATCCGGCGCTCGAGGCGCGCATGGTGCGCATCACCTCCGAGCTGCGCTGTCTGGTGTGCCAGAACCAGACCATCGCCGACTCGAACGCCGCGCTCGCCGTCGACCTTCGCCGCGAGGCACGCGAGCTGCTTCAGCAGGGCAAGAGCGACCGCGAGGTCGTCGACTACATGACCCAGCGCTACGGCGACTTCGTCCTCTACCGCCCGCCCCTGCGCCCGACCACGATCCTGCTCTGGTTCGGCCCGGCGCTGATGCTCGCGGCGGGTGCGATCGTGCTGATCGTCGTCTTGCGTCGCCGCAGCCGCCTCGCCGCCGAGGCCTTCGAGCCCGACGACAGCGACGACGCCGACGTGCAGGACGCGATCGGCCCGCCTGACGCGGCAAGCGCCACCAGGACGATTTGATGGCGACGCCGGATCGCCGACTCGCCGACGCGCAGGCGCGCCTGCAAGCCCTCAAGGCCGATCACGAAGCGGGCCGGATCGACGACGCCCGCTATGCGGATCAGCGCCGAACCGTCGAGCACGAGATCGGCGAGCTGCTCACCCACGCAGCCGTTGGGACGTCGCCAGTGCGGCCGTCAGCGGGGCTCGTCGCCGTGCTCGCCGTCGTGGTGCTCGCGGTGGCCGGGCTCGGCTACTGGAAGACGGGCTCGCCCTCTCTCGCGCGCCTCGGTCCTTCGTCGGGCGCCGACGCGACGACCGCCGCCGCGCCGGCCGACCCGGCCGCCAGCGCCGCCGGGCTGAAGCAGATCGAGGCGATGGTCGGCCAGCTCGCCGAGCGCATGAAGGAGAACCCGAACGACGCGCAGGGCTGGGCCATGCTCGCGCGCTCGTACACCGTGCTGAGCCGCTTCGCCGACGCCTTGCCCGCCTATCGGCGCGCGAGCGAGCTGCAGCCACCCAACGCCGCCCTGCTCGCCGACTGGGCCGACGCGGTCGCGGCGACCCAGGGTCGCGCCGACAACCCGGAGTCGGTCTCGCTCGTCGCACGCGCGCTCGCCCTCGACCCGAAGCACGTCAAGGGCCTCGCCCTCGCCGGCACGATCGCCTACGAGCGCGGCGACTTCAAAGGCGCGAGCGCCCAGTGGCAGAAGATCCTCAACCAGCTGCCACCCGGCAGCGAAATCGCGCAGCAGATACAGGCGAGCATCGACGAGGCGCACGCGCGCTCTGGCGCGCCGCCGGCAAAGGTCGCGGCGGCGCCTCCCGCGCCAGGCTCGACCGAGGCGAAGCCGGGCATCGCCGGCGGCGCCGTCAGCGGCATCGTCACGCTCGATCCGGCCCTGCGCGCGAAGGCGTCGGCCGACGACTCGGTGTTCGTCTTCGCCCGCCCGGCGAGCGGCGGTCGCATGCCTCTGGCCGTCCTGCGCGCCAAGGTCTCCGACCTGCCCCTCACCTTCCGGCTCGACGACAGCATGGCGATGGCGCCGGGCATGACCATCTCGAGCGTCCCGCTCGTCACCGTCGGCGCGCGCATCAGCAAGACAGGCAACGCCATCGCGCAGGCCGGTGATCTCGCCGGCGAGTCGGCCACCGCCATCGCGCCGGGCACGAGCGGCATCGCGATCACGATCGGCAGCGTCGTCGGCGCGCGCTGACGCTCAGCCGAAGACCGCGGGCGGCTCGCCCAGCGCACCGCGTGCGCCGCAGAAATTTGCCAGCGCGTCGAGCAGTCGATCGAGATCGGCACTCCGCGCCGCCGGATGGAACCGCTCGGTGTCGACGACGAACACCGGGGCGCCGTCGTAGGACGCGAACATCTCGGCATAGGCGGCGCCGAGGCGCTCGAGGTAGGTCAGGTCGATGCCGTGCTCGGACGCGATGCCGCGCTGACGCACGCGCGCAAGCAGCGTCTCGGCCGACGCCTGGAGCCAGAGGACGAGGTCGGGCTCGCGCAGCTGTGCGGCGATCGGCTGGTGCATCTGGGCGTAGAGGCGGTACTCCTCGTCGCTCAGGTTGAGGCGCGCGAAGAGCGCGTCCTTGGCGAACATGAAGTCGCTCACGACCGCCTGCGAGAACATGCTCGGCTGCGCGAGCGTGCGCATCTGCCGCTCGCGCTGGAACAGGAAGAAGAGCTGGGTCTGGAACGCGTAGCCCGCCCGGTCCTGGTAGAAGCGCCAGAGGAACGGGTTCTCCGCGGGCTGCTCCAGCATCAGCTCGGCGCCGAGGTGATCGGCGAGCCGGCCCGCGAGCGTCGTCTTGCCGGCGCCGATCGGGCCTTCGATCGCGATGTGGCGATAGCGGTTGAGCCGCTCGCTCATGACTCGCGGGTCATCGACGCGCGACGCGCGGTGTCGTGCACGGGCGCCCGCGGCGCATCGGAAGTCATCGGTCCCGTCGGGCGATCGCCTGATCCGCGACCGCTGCGCGCAATGCTTCCACGCGGCCGCAACCGGGGACGTCCAGGCCGGGCGCGATCTCGCAAAGCGGCACGAGAACGAACGCACGTTCGCCAAGGCGAGGGTGCGGCAGCGTCAGCTCGGGGGTCGCCAGGGTCCGGGTGCCGAGCAGGAGAAGATCGAGGTCGAGCGTCCTCGGCGCACGCGGGAACGGCCGCAACCGGCCGTGGCGCGCCTCGATGCCTTGCAGGGCGCGCAGCAGGTCAACAGGCGCGAGCGAGGTGCGGACGTGCGCGACCGCGTTCAGGTAGTCGTCGCCGACGGCGTCGACCGGCGCGGACTCGTAGTACGACGAGCGCGCGACCAGCGTCGTCGCCGGCAGGAGGGCGATCTCGTCGAAGGCGCGGTCGAGCTCGCCGACCCGGTCGCCGAGGTTCGAGCCGAGGCCGATGAACGCATCCTCGACGTCGAGGCCCTCGCTGCCGGGCCCCTGCGACGTCACGACGGCGTGCCGGACGGCTCTTCCGGCCGTCTCCTGCGGCGCCTGCGCTTTCGCGGTGCCGCTCCGGCATCGGCCGGCGCCGCATCGTCGTCGGGCGCGTCGTCCAGCGACGGCTCGGGCGACGCCTCAGGCACGGCCGGCGCGGTCGAATCGTCGCCGGCGGATCGCGCCGGCGTGCGTCGCACGCGCTTCGGCCCGCGCGACTCGCGCACGCCTTCGAGCAGCGTCCGCCGCTCGTCGTCATTGGCCTGGAACAGCGCTTCCCACCAGACCGCGAGCGCCGGATCGGCTTCACCGACCTGGCCGCGCAGGCGCAGGAAGTCGAGCCCGGCGCGAAAGCGCGGCTGCTCGAGCAAAGTGAGCGAGGAACTGCTCGCGCGCCGCTCGAAGCGCGGCTGCAGCATCCAGATCTCGCGCATGTCGACCGCCAGCTTGCCGCGTCCGGAAATATCGCCGATGCGCGCGTCGAAGGCGGCGTCGATCGCTCCCTGAAGCGCCGGGAAGGCCGCCTCGCCGCCCGCCTGTCGCTGGCGCCAGCCCTCCTGGACGTCATGCCACAGCATGGCCGCAAGCAGGTAGCTCGGCGCGACCGGCTTGCCTGCGGCGACGCGCTCGTCGGTGTCGGACAGCGCCATGCGGACGAACTTCTCGCGGCCGTCGTGGCGCCCGGCCTCGTCGAGGGCGACGTCGAGCACGGGGAAGACGCCGCGGTGCAGTCCGAGCTTCTTCAGCTCGACGATCGAGGCGAGCGCGTGGCCCGTCTGCAGGAGCTTGATCATCTCGTCGAAGGTGCGCGACTGCGGCACGTTGTCGAGCAGCGCGGCCATCTCCTTGATCGGCGCGCGCGTCTTGGGTTCGATCTCGAAGCCCAGCTTGGCGGCGAAGCGGACGACACGGATGATGCGCACCGGGTCTTCGCGGTAGCGCGCGACCGGATCGCCGATCATGCGCAGGAGCTTCTTCCTCGCATCCTTGATGCCGCCGTGGTAGTCGACGACGATCTCCTTCACCGGGTCGTAGTACATCGCATTGATGGTGAAGTCGCGCCGCGCCGCGTCCTCGACCTGCGGTCCCCAGACGTTGTCGCGCAGGACGCGTCCCTCGGCATCGACGACGTGGGTCTTGTCGACGAGGTCCCTGCGCGAGGTCTTCTCGTTGCCGGTGACCTGCTCGGCGTCGGCCGCGGCGAGCATCGCCCGAAAGGTCGAGACCTCGATCACCTCGGAAAGGCCCCGGTCCTGACGGCCGCGGCCGAAGACGACGTGGACGATGCGAAAGCGCCGGCCGATGATGAAGGCGCGCCGGAACAGGCTCTTCACCTGCTCGGGCGTGGCGTTGGTCGCGACGTCGAAGTCCTTCGGGCGCAGGCCGAGCAGCAGGTCGCGCACGGCGCCGCCGACGACGTAGGCTTCGTAGCCCGCCTCGATGAGGGTGGAGACGACCTTGGCGGCGCGCTCGTCGACGAGCTTCGGGTCGATCCCGTGCTCCGATTTCGGCACCTCGACGCGCTTGCCGCGCACCGCGCCTGCATCGCCGTCGACCGGCTTCTTGCCCAGCAGCCTGGAAATGAACTTCTTGATCATGCGAAGAGTGTGAGGATGCGCCAGCCGCGCTCGCGGGCGACCGCTTCGAGCTCGGCCGAGGGATTGGTGGCGACGGGATCGGTCGCCCGCTCGAGCAGCGACAGGTCGTTGAGCGAATCGCTGTAGACGCTGATGCGCTCGAAATCGCCCCAGCTGCGACCGTCGGCCGCCAGCCATTGTCCGACACGCGCGACCTTGCCCTCCCGATACGACGGTACGCCGGCGATGCGGCCCGTGATCGCGCCTGCCAGATCGCGCTCGAGGCGGGTCGCGATGAGCGTGTCGATGGCGAAGGCCGCGGCGATCGGCGCGGTCACGAAATCGTTGGTCGCGGTGACGAGGGCGATCCGGTCGCCGCGCTCGCGGTGCCCACGCACCAGCGCCTCGGCAGCCGGCGTCATCACCGGAGCGATCACCTCGCGCATGAAGCGCGCCTGGGCGTCGCGCCGCTCGCTCTCGCTACGCCCGCGAAAAGGCTTGCTGGCAAAGTCGATCCATGCGTCGATGTCGAGCGCGCCCACCTTGTACTGTTCGTAAGCTTGCTGGTTGCCGTGCCGGAACTCGGCCGCGCCGACCCAGCCGAGCGCGATCATGAATTCGCCCCAGGCGTGGTCGGAGTCGATCGGCAGCAGCGTGTGGTCGAGGTCGAACAGGCAAAGCGATTCGCTCATGCGGCGTCCTCCTCGGCGAGCATCTGCTTCAGCAGCGGCACGGTGATGGCGCGCTTGTTGGCGAGCGAGAACTCGTCGAGGCGGTCGAGCTGCGCCATCAGGTGCTTCAGGTCGCGGGCGAAACGGGTCATCACGTAGTCCATCACGTCGTCGGAAAGGAAGGTGCCGCGGCGATCGGCCTCACGCCGGAGCGCCGCCCGAACCTCGCTCTCGCCGAGTGGCACGAGGGCGAAGACGTGGCCCCAGCCGAGGCGCGTGCGCAGGTCCTCGCGCACCGGCAGATCGACCGGCGGCACGGCGCCGGCGGCGACGATCACGGCACCGCGCGCCGTCGCGTCGACGAAGAGCGAGAACGCGGCCTGCTGGCGCCCGGCGTCGAGCGCGTGGGCGTCGTCGATGACGATCCAGTCGCGCTCCTCCGGGGCGGCCCAGGGCGTCGGCGAGGTGGCGCAGAACCAGGCCGCCTGCTCGCCGCGCCGCGACGCGCGATCGACGACGGCATGCAGCAGATGCGTCTTGCCGCTGCCTTCGGCCCCCCAGAGGTACACCGGGGGCGCGCCGGGCGCGAGCGCGGCGAGATGGGCCAGCGCCTCGCCGTTGGCCCCGGGCAGGAAGTTGTCGAAGGTTCGCGCCGGCTCGGGGCCGATCGCGAGCGGAATCTGCTTCACGAGGGCCGCCGCCTCGCCGGATCCGCGGCCTGCGCGCCGGTCAATGGAAGCGCGACGGATCGCCGTGGCCGAGCTCGACCAGCCGTTCGACGACGACGTGCCGATCGCCTGCCTGCGGCACGTGCTCGAGATAGGCCGACAGATCCGCGACGGCGGCGTTGACCGCGCCGAGCCGGGCCGCCGCCAGGCCCCGGTCGCGCCGCTCTTCCCAGGCGTCGGGCAACAGCACGACCAGGCGCTCGAGCACGGCGTGCAGACGCTCCGGATCATCGTTGCGGCGATGGATCTCCTTCAGGTTGCGCAACATGCGGGCAACGATCTCGCGCGGCGTCGCTGCCTGCAGGAACACGACGAGCGAGACCGGCGTATCTCCCATGAGCCCGTGCCGGCCGCGGTAGGGCACCAGCAGCGCGTCGAGCGCTTCGCGCGACATCGACTGGCCGGTGAACGGATCGATCACGACATCGCCCTGCGGCATGCGCACCTTGACCAGGAAGTGGCCCGGAAACGAGACGCCGCTCGCAACCAAGCCGATCTGGCTCGCGATCTCGATGTAGACGAGCGCGAGCGTGATCGGGATGCCGCGCCGGGTGTGCAGCACCGCGTGCAGGTGGCTGTTCTTCGGGTCGTAGTAGTCGTTGACGTTGCCGGCGAAGCCGAGCTCCTGGAAGAAGAAGCGATTCAGGAGCCGCAGCCGATGCATCGGCGACGCGTCTTCGGCCAGGCGGACCTTCAGGCGCGCAGCGAGCCCGTCCATGTCGGCGAGCACGCCCTGGCAGTCGAGCGACGGAACGTCGTCCTGCGCGATCGCCACCGCGGCCTCGAGCAGGGGGAAGCCGTCGTCGTCGGCAACGAGGGAGGCGAAATACTCGAGCGCCGTCGGCGTGTGCAGCAGCAGGGACCCGGTCATTGCCGCAAGTTTAGAGCTTCGGCCGGTGGCCGAAGTCGGCGCGGCGCCTCAGTCTCGGCGCGCGAAGTCGCGCGGCCTGATGCCGGCCGCGAGCAGGACGCCGAAGTAGACGACCGCCGCACCGGCGAGGCTGGCCGCCAGCCAGCCGACCCGGACGCCCTCGCGACCGACGAGCCCGAACCAGTCGATCCGCCAGGAGGCGAAGGCGAGGACGCCGCCGAGGGCGACGGTCGCCCCGAACACCGTCAGCGCGAAGCGGCCCCAGCCGGGCGCCGGCGTGTACCAGCCGCCGCGCCTGAGGCCGACGAAGAGCCAGATCGCGTTGATCGTCGCGCCCAGGCTCACCGAGAGCGCCAGGCCGGCATGGGCGAAGAGCGGCACGAAGACCAGGTTCATCGCCTGCGTCAGCACCAGCACGATGACGGCGATGGTCACCGGCGTGCGGATGTCCTGGCGGGCATAGAAGCCCGGCGCGAGGATCTTCACGCCGATCAGGCCGATCAGACCGACGCCGTAGCCGCGCAGGGCCAGCGCCGTCTTGGCGGCCGCGAAGGCGTCGAACTTGCCGCGCTGGAACAGGGTCGCGACGAGCGCGTCGGGAAACACCAGCAGCGCCGCGGCGCAGGGCAGCGCGAGCAGAAGCGCCACCCGCAGGCCCCAGTCGAGCATGCCCGAGTAGGCCGCCGAATCGCCGCGGCCCTGCGCGGCCGAGAGCTGCGGCACGAGCACCGCACCGAGGGCGACGCCGAGAAGCGAGGTCGGGAACTCCATCAGCCGGTCGGCGTAGAAGAGCCACGACACGGCGCCGACGCCCTGATGCGAGGCAATCTGCGTGTTGATGAGGATCGAGATCTGCGCCACCGAGACTCCGAGCAGCGCCGGCGCCATCTGGCGCACGATGGTGCGCACGCCGGGATGGCGCCAGGCCTCGGCCAGCGCGCGAAAGCCGAAGGCGATGCGCGGGAAGACGCCGATCCGCGCCAGTGCCGGTACTTGCACCGCGAGTTGGAGCACGCCGCCCAGCATGACGCCGCCGGCCAGAGCGTAGATCGGCTCGATGCCGAAGCGAGAGCAGAGTGGCACGAGCAGCCAGACCGAGGCGATCATGGCGACGTTGAGGAGCACCGGCGTGGCCGCCGGGATGGCGAAGCGCCTCCAGGTGTTCAGCACGCCCGCCGAGAGCGAGACGAGCGAGATGAAGCCTATGTACGGGAACATCACCCGCGTCATCACGACCGCCTCGTCGAAGCGCTCGAGCCCCGACGCCACCAGCCAGACGACGACCGGTGCTGCGACGATGCCGACGATGCAGGTGGCGACGAGCGCGAGGAACAGCACCGTCGACACGGCGTCGATCAGGCGCTGGGTCGCCTCGTCGCCGTCGGCGGCGCGCGAGCGGGCCAGGGTCGGCACGAATGCCTGGGAAAAGGCGCCCTCGGCGAACAGGCGGCGCAGGAGATTCGGTATCCGGAACGCGACGTTGAAGGCGTCGAACGAAGCGCCGGCTCCGAACGCCGCCGAGATGACGATGTCGCGGACCAGCCCGGTGACGCGAGAGCCCAGCGTGAAGAGCGAAATCGTCGACGCCGCGCGAAGAAGGTTCATGGGTAGGCGACGGGCGTGAGAGCGGGCGGCGGAGCTGCCGATGCTATACTCGCGGTCTTTGCCGAAAAACCTCCCCGTAAGAGATCCAGCGACACATGGCCACCGCAGCTAAAGCCAAGAAGAAGACCGTCCGCATCGCCTCGGGCCTGAAGCGCGTCCGCCAGGATGCGAAGCTCAATGCCGCCAACACGGCGCTCCGGTCGCGCTTTCGCACCGTGATCAAGAACGTGCAGAAGGCGGTCGACGCAGGCGACAAGGCCAAGGCGGTCGAAGCATTCAAGACCGCCCAGCCGATCATCGACTCGGTCGCCGACAAGAACCTGTTCCACAAGAACAAGGCAGCGCGCCACAAGAGCCGACTCTCGGCCAAGGTGAAAGCGCTCGCCGCCGCCTGAGTCGATCCGCGCGACGACGAAAGGCCCGCTCCGCGGGCCTTTTTTCATGGCGCGGCGAGGTTCGGGTCTTCCTCGACGACGAGGTCGTTGTCGCGGGCGAAATTCATGACGAAGTCCCACGCCATGGGCTCCATCTCGCGCAACTCCCGGCTCACGACCACGCCCTTGACTCCGGCCACGAAGCGGGGCACGCAGAACGGCGAGTAGCCGATGAACGCTGCCGCGCCGCCAAAGGAGCCTTCCGGACGGAAACACGACATCGCGCCAGCGAGCCGCTCGGCCCAGTCGCTCGGGCGAAAAGACTTGCCGTCCTTGGTCTGGCCCTGGATGAAGACTTGGCTCGGCTCGGCCACTGGCGGCGGGCAACGTGGATGAGCATCGATTGTCGCTGCGTCCCCGCACTGCGCGCCGCCTGGGCAGGGCGGCAAGCGTGCACAAACGCGCGCCTTTAGAATCCGCCCTCCCTCGCTCGCGGAGCCCTCGACGATGAACGCGCCCGACAGACTTCCCGTCGCCGCGCCGGCCGCTGCCGGCGCCGAGCCGCACGTGATGAAGACCTACGGGCGGCTGCCCGTGGCACTCTCGCACGGCCGAGGCTGCTGGGTCTGGGACATCGAGGGGAAGAAGTACCTCGACGCGCTCGCGGGCATCGCCGTCAACACGCTCGGCCACGCCCATCCCAAGCTCGTGCCGGCCTTGAACGACCAGATCGGCAAGCTGATCCACAGCTCGAACTACTACCTCGTGCCGCTGCAGGAGACGCTGGCGGCCAGGCTGGTCGAGCTGTCGGGGCTCACCAACGTCTTCTTCTGCAATTCCGGCCTCGAGGCCAACGAAGCCGCGCTGAAGGTCGCGCGCAAGTTCGGCCACGACAAGGGCATCGACAGGCCCGAGATCGTGGTCTACGAGGCCGCCTTCCACGGCCGCTCGATCGCGACGCTTTCGGCCACCGGCAATCCGAAGATCCAGGCGGGCTTCGGTCCGCTGGTCGAGGGCTTCGTACGGGTGCCGCTCAACGACGTCGCGGCAATCGAGAACGTGGCCAGGACGCGCCCGAACGTGGTCGCGGTCTTCCTCGAGGTGATCCAGGGCGAAGGCGGCATCCGGCCGACGACGGTCGAGTACCTGAAGGAAGTGCGCCGCGTCTGCGACGAGCGCGGCTGGCTCCTGATGCTCGACGAGGTGCAGTGCGGCATGGGGCGCACCGGCAAGTGGTTCGCGCACCAGTGGGCCGGGATCAAGCCCGACGTCATGCCGCTCGCCAAGGGTCTCGGCTCGGGCGTGCCGATCGGTGCGCTGGTCTGCGGCCCGCGTGCGGCGAACGTGTTCGCGCCCGGCAATCACGGCACCACCTTCGGCGGCAACCCGCTCGCGATGCGCGCCGGCGTCGAGACGCTGCGCATCATGGAAGAGGACGGCCTGCTCGCCAACGCGGCCGAGGTGGGCGCCCTGCTGATGGCCGAGCTGCGGCGCCGCCTGTCGTCGGTCGCCGGCGTCGTCGAGGTGCGCGGCCAGGGGCTCATGATCGGCATCGAGCTCGACCGCCCGTGCGGTGCGCTGCTGGGGCGCGCCGCCGAGGCGGGGCTGATGATCAGCGTCACGGCGGAAAAGGTGGTTCGACTGCTGCCGGCGCTCATCCTTTCGCGCGAGGAGGCCGAGCAGATCGCCGCGATCCTTTGCCCGCTGATCGAGGGGTTCCTCGGCGAAGCATGAAACCCGGGATGAGCCTCGGCAAGCACTACCTCCAGTTCCGCGACCTGCGCGCCGAGGAGTACGCCTACCTGTTCGAGCGCACGTCCATCATCAAGAAGCGCTTCAAGAACTACGAGAAGTACACGCCGCTCGTCGACCGCACGCTGGCGATGATCTTCGAGAAGGCCTCGACCCGCACGCGGGTGAGCTTCGAGGCCGGCATGTACCAGATGGGCGGCTCGGTCGTGAACCTCACCGCCACCGACAGCCAGCTCGGCCGCGCCGAGCCGGTGGAGGACACGGCCCGGGTGATCAGCCGGATGGTCGACCTGGTCATGATCCGCACCTTCGAGCAGTCGAAGATCGAGGCGTTCGCCGCCAACTCGCGCGTGCCGGTCATCAACGGCCTGACCAATGAATACCACCCGTGCCAGATCCTGGCCGACGTGTTCACCTGCATCGAGCAGCGCGGCAGCATGGCCGGAAAGGTCGTCGCCTGGGTCGGCGACGGCAACAACATGGCCGCGACCTGGCTGCAGGCCGCCGACATCCTCGGCTTCACGCTGCACGTGAGCACGCCGGGCGGCTACGAGGTCGACCCGGTCGCCGCGGGCGTGAAGCGCACCGACTGCGTCAAGGTGTTCAAGGATCCGCTCGAAGCCTGTCGCGGCGCCGACGTCGTGACCACCGACGTCTGGACCAGCATGGGCTACGAGGACGAGAACGCCGAGCGCATGAAGGCCTTCGCCGACTGGTGCGTCGACCGCGAGATGATGGCCGCCGCCAAGGCCGACGCGCTCTTCATGCACTGCCTGCCGGCGCACCGCGGCGAGGAGGTCGAGGCCGAGGTCATCGACGGGCCGCAGTCGGTCGTCTGGGACGAGGCCGAGAACCGGATGCACGTGCAGAAGGCGCTCATGGAATATTTGGTCCTGGGTCGGATCGGCTGACCTCGGCGCGCGGCCCGCGCGTCACCATCGCCACGCCGACGCACGCGACCACCATGCCGGCCCACATCACCGGTGTCGGCAGCACGCCGAACACCGCCCACTCGGCAAGCGCGGCGATCGGCGGCGTCAGGTAGAGCAGGCTGGTGACGCCGGTCGCTTGCCCATGGCGCAGCAGCAGGTGGAAGATCGAGTACGCGCCGATCGAGGCCAGCACGACGTGATAGCCGAGGGCGATGAAGATCTGCCGGTTCCACTGGATGTCGAAACCCTCGACGACCACCCCGAGCGGCAGCATCACCACGGCGGTCGCGAAGAAGTGGATGCACACCGCCGAGCGCAGGTCGCTGCGCGCGCAGAACTGGCGCTGGTAGAGCGTGCCGGCGGTGACGCAGGCCAGCGCCCAGGACACGACCGCCAGGCTCGCCAGCGAGGCGTTGCTTTCGGCCCGCTGGCCGACGACCAGGGCGACGCCCGCGAGGCCGACGCCGACGCCGACCTTCTGCAGCGTCCCGAGTCGCTCGTGCAGCCAGCGCGACACGATCACCGCCGTGAGCATCGGCTGGAGCGCGAGGATGAGCGCCGTGACGCCCGCCGAGAGCCCCCAGCGCTGCGCATAGTGGCTGCCGCCGAGGTAGCCGGCGTGGCTGAGCAGCCCGGCGACGGCGACGTGGCCCCACTCGGCGCGTGTCTTCGGCCACCTCGCGCGCAGGCCGAAGGCGAGCAGCGCGACGACGCAGGCGATCGCGTAGCGCACGCCGATGTAGGTGAACGGGGCGGCGTACTGGAGCGCGATCCGGGTGGCGACGAATCCCGCACCCCAGACGGTGACGAAGTAGGCTGCGAGCGCGACCAAGACGGGCTCGGAGAGCGGCCGGTCGCCGCGCGGGACGTTGGCAGCGCTCACGACAACGATTATCGAGGAGGCGCGCCCGTCGAGCGCGACAGCAAGGCTGCCGACGACGGTGCTACCGTCGCACCATCTTGTCCGTGCCTTCGTTCACCGCCCGACACGCCGGCGCGAGCCGCGACGACTGCGTCGCGCTCGACCGCGCCGACGTCCTCGCTCCGCTGCGCGACGAGTTCATGCTGCCCGAAGGCGTCGTCTACCTCGACGGCAATTCGCTCGGCGCATTGCCGAAGCGCACGCCGGCGCGACTCGCCGAGGTCGCGTCGCATGAATGGGGCGAAGGACTCATCCGCAGCTGGAACACGGCCGGCTGGATCGAGCTCTCTCGCCGGATCGGCGACAAGGTCGCCGCGCTCGTCGGCGCGCGCCCGGGTGAGGTCAGCGTCGGCGACTCGACGTCGGTGAACCTCTTCAAGGCGTTGAGCGCGGCCGTGGCAATGCAGCGCGCCGATGCGCCGAGGCGCCGCGTCATCCTCTCCGAGCGCGGCAACTTTCCGACCGACCTCTACATGGCCGAGAGCGTCGCCGCGTCGAACGGTCTCTCGCTTCGAGTGGTCGACGGCACGGCGCTCGCCCACCATCTCGACGACGACGTCGCCGTGCTGATGCTGACCCACGTCAACTACCGCAGCGGCGGCATGCACCGCATGGCCGAGAGGACACGCGCCGCGCATGACGCGGGCGCGCTCGCGATCTGGGACCTTGCGCACTCCGCCGGCGCCGTGCCCGTCGACCTGCACGGCGCCGACGCCGACTTCGCCGTCGGCTGCGGCTACAAGTACCTGAACGGCGGCCCGGGCGCGCCAGCCTTCGTCTGGGCGCACCCGCGCCACACCGAGCGCATGGACCGGGAGCAGCTGCGACAGCCGCTCTCGGGCTGGCTCGGCCATGCCGCGCCGTTCGAGTTCGCGCCGTCGTACCGGCCGGCACGCGGCATCGAGCGCTTCGTCTGCGGCACCCCGCCGGTGCTGGCGATGGCTGCCCTCGAATGCGGCGTCGACGTCTTCGCCCAGGCCGAAGCGCACGGCGGCATGGCGGCGCTGCGTGCCAAGTCGATCGCCCTCGCCGAGCTCTTCATCGATCGGATCGAGGCGCGCTGCGCCGGGCTCGGCCTCGATCTCGTCACGCCGCGCGACCCCGCCCAGCGCGGCAGCCACGCGAGCTTCGCGCACGGCGAGGGTTACGCCGCGATGCAGGCGCTGATCGCGCGCGGCGTGATCGGCGACTTCCGTGCCGGCGAGCGTGGCGGCGACGATCCCGCCCTCTCGGGCGACCTGCTCCGCTTCGGCTTCACGCCGCTCTACACGCGCTTCGTCGATGTCTGGGATGCGGCCGAGCAGTTGCGCGACGTGCTCACGAGCGGCGCCCACCGCGTCCCCGAGTTCGCGCGGCGATCGGCGGTGACGTGATGCGTGAACCGGACGCACCGAAGTCGGCCGCCGAGATCATCGCCGGCGAAGCTGCCAAGGTCGATTTCAGCCGCGACATGAGCTATGGCGACTATCTCCACCTCGACGAGATCCTCGGCGCCCAGCACCCGCGCTCGGGTACGCACGACGAGATGCTCTTCATCGTCCAGCACCAGGTGAGCGAGCTGTGGATGAAGCTGCTGCTGCACGAGCTCTCCGCGGCCGTCGCCGCGGTCGCGGGCGATCATCTGCCGGCCTCTTTCAAGATGCTCGCGCGGGTCACCAAGATCATGGAGCAGCTCGTCCACGCCTGGGACGTGCTGGCGACGATGACGCCGCCGGAGTACTCGCGCATGCGGCCCTCTCTGGCCTCGAGCAGCGGCTTCCAGAGCTGGCAGTACCGATCGATCGAGTTCATGCTCGGCAACAAGAACGCGGCGATGCTGAAGCCGCACGCGCATCGACCCGACCTGCTCGCCAAGGTGCAGGCGCTGCACGACGCGCCCTCGCTCTACGACGAGTCGCTGCGCCTGCTCGCGCGGCGCGGCCTGCCGGTGCCGCCCGAATACGTCGAGCGCGACTGGTCCGAGCCCTACGTGGCCAGCGAGG
This sequence comes from Caldimonas sp., assembly GCA_039935975.1. Lineage (GTDB taxonomy): Bacteria > Pseudomonadota > Gammaproteobacteria > Burkholderiales > Burkholderiaceae_C > Schlegelella_A. The sequence goes on along the minus strand of JBDTJD010000019.1, from coordinate 6,291 downwards.
CGGTCGAGCAGGCCTGGCTCGTCGTCTACCGCGATCCCGAGGCGCACTGGGACCTTTATCAGCTCGGCGAGGAGCTCACCGACCTCGAGGACATCTTCCGGCTCTGGCGCTTTCGCCACGTGACGACGGTCGAGCGGGTGATCGGCTTCAAGCGCGGCACCGGCGGCACTGGCGGGGTGAGCTACCTTCGCCAGATGCTCGACGTCGTGCTCTTCCCCGAGATCTGGAAGCTGCGCACCGACCTCTGAGCGGCGACGCTCAGCGGATGGCGAGGACGGCCTCGCGAACGAAATCGAGCCGGTCCTGGCCGAAGAACATCTGGTCGCCGACAAAGAAGGTCGGTGCACCGAACACGCCGCGGCTCACCGCCTCCTCGGTCGTCGCGACGAGCTTGGCCTTCACTTCCAGCTCGGCGACGAGCGCCGTGAAGGTCTCGGCATCGAAACCCGCTTCGCTGAGCGTCGAAGCCAAGACCGCCGGATCGCCGAGGTTCTTCGGCGTCTCCCACATCGCCCGCTCGACCACCTCGAGGTAGTGCATGAACCGGTCGGGGCTGCGCATCTGCAAGCCGGTCGCCCCGCGCATCAGGGTGAGTGTATTGATCGGAAAGTGCGGATTGAATCGGAACGCCACGCCGTAGCGCTCCGCCCAGCGCGCGATGTCTGCGTTCATCCAGCGGCCCTTGGCCGGCACGGCGACCGGGCTCGCGTTGCCCGTCGCCTTGAACACGCCGCCAAGCAGCATCGGCCGCCAGACGACCGTCGCGCCGGTCTCGGCGACGATCTTCGGCAGCTGCGTCCACGCGAGGTACGCGGTCGGGCTGCCGACGTCGAAGAAGTACTCGATCTGCCGCTTGCTGTGCGCTTCGCTCATAGGGCTCACCATGTCTCCATCCACGGCCGCAGGTCGAGCTCGTGCGTCCACGCGCTGCGCGACTGGCGGTGCAGGTTCCAGTAGTTTTCGGCGATCGCCTCGGGGTCGAGAATGCCGTCCTGGTCCTTCAGCGCGTAGCGCCCGGGAAAGTTCTCGGCGATGAACTGCGTGTCGATCGCGCCATCGACGACGATGTGCGCGACGTGGATGCCCTTCGGCCCCAGCTCGCGCGCCATGCTCTGCGCCAGCGCCCGGAGCGCGTGCTTGGCTCCTGCGAAGGCGCAAAAGCCCGCTCCGCCACGCAGGCTGGCGGTCGCGCCGGTGAAGAGAATCGTGCCGCGCCCGCGCGGCAGCATCGCCTTGGCCACCTCGCGACCGACCAGAAAACCGGCGAGCGCGGCCATCTCCCAAACCTTGCGGTAGACGCGCTCGGTCGTCTCGGTGACGTCGAAGCGGACGTTGGCGCCGATGTTGAACACCGCGACCTCGATCGGCGCGATCTCGCGCTCCACGTGCGCGACGAGTGTCTCGACGTCGGCCTCCTTGCGCGCGTCGGACGCGAAGCCGTGCGCCTCGCCGCCTGCGGCGCGGATTTCCTCCACCAGGGGTTCGAGCCTGTCGAGCGAGCGCCGCGTGACGCAGGCAACCAGGCCCTCGCGCGCGAAGCGGCGCGCGATCGCGCCGCCGGTAGCGTCGCCCGCTCCGATCACCAGCACCGATCCGCGTCCGCTCACGAGGCTCTCCTTTGCATCAGAACGGCGGAGGCGGAGCTCCGCCGGGGGTCGACGAACTGTCGCAGTTCGGGCCACACTTGAGAATCCGGGCAAGCGATCCCACCGCCACCGATGACCGCTCGCGTCTTCATCAGCTACCGCAGCAGCGACGGCGCCGACAAGGCGACGGCGCTGGCGCGCGACCTCGACGCGCTGTTCGGCCAGGCCCAGGTCTTCCTCGACAAGGACGACCTGCCGGCCGGCTCGCGCTGGCGCGACGAGATCGCGCGCGAGCTCAGCGAGGCGCCCATCCTGCTCGTCCTGGTCACGCCGAACTACCTCGGCGCGAGCGACGGCGCTGGCCGGCGCTGCATCGACCGCGACGACGATCCGGTGCGCGACGAGCTTGCGACCGCCGTCGCCGCCAACGCGCAGGTCGTGCCGCTGATGTGCGACGGCGTGACCGAGACGCCGCCGTCCGCGAGCCTGCCGCCGCCGTTCAACCAACTCGCGGAGCGCACCTGGCGCCACTTGCGCGCCTACGACTGGCGCGAGGACCTCGCCCGCCTCGCCGACGACCTGCGCGCGATGGGCCTCGTCGATCGTGCCGCCGCGCCGCCGACGGCGCCCTCCGCGCTGCTCTCGTCCGAGCCGCAGGCCACCGGCGTGTCGACCGGCCGCCGGCTTGCGCTCGGCGGCGTCGTGGCGGTGGCGCTCGGCGCGGCACTGGCCGCATGGCGCTGGCAGGAAAGCCGGCCGCCGAGCCTGGCCGGCCGTTGGCGCGCGAGCGTCGGCAAGCGCGGCTCGACGTCGTCGCGCGACGGCGAGGTGGTGATGGTCACTTTCGAGCAGGCGGGCGAGAGCCTCAAGGTCGCCAGCAGCGCGGTCGACATCGAGCGCGACGTCGACTGGACGAATTACCGCGACTACTGGCAGCAGAAGACGGGCCGGCCGCTGACGCGTGTCTTTTATCGCGGCGAAGGCGTCGTCCAGGACGAGCGCGCCGAGAGCGCGGGGCCCGACGCGCCGGCCGGTCCGCGCCGGATCCAGCTTTCAGTCCACGTCGATGCGCCCGAAGGCGGTGATCCGATCGACACCGGCATCCTGCGCGGCGCCATCGATCCCGACGGCAACCGGATCCGCGGTCGGCTCTGGCTGAAGAGCGAGCGCGCGGAACGGGTCATCGACCTGCGGCGCGAGCCCTAGGACCGGCAGCCCGGGCCGACTCTCAGCGTGCGGCGGTAGCGACCGTCTTCACGCCCCGGGCGGCCGAAGCCGGCAGCTTGGCGAGCGCTGCGCCGGCCGTGCCGTCGACAGGCATGTGCTTCTCGCGCCACTCGGGCATGCCGCCGCGGAACCAGTAGATCTTGGTGTAGCCGGCGGCGAGCGCGGCGCGCGAGGCCTTGTACGACTTCCAGCACTCGGGGCCATTGCACATGAAGATCACGGGCTTGTCCTTGGCGATCGTCTTCAGCGCATCGAAGTTGTCCTTGCTCGCGTCGAAGTCGGCTTCCTTCAGGCTCTTCTCGCTGTACGAAGCAAGGACGGCGCCGCGCACGTGCTCGTTGTCGTATTCCTTCTGGGTGCGCGTGTCGACGATGGTCGCGTTCTGGCGCGCCAGGTCGGAGACCTCCTCGGCGCTGACTCGCGTCACGCCCTTCAGCGCATCGGGGGTCGCGATGCCGAGCGAAGCGACATACGTGAACTGCTTGCCCGCGTCGGCCGAGGCGATTCGAAAGCGCCCGACGCCGGGAATCGCGCCATCGGGCGAGTTCACCCAGTCGGCGAGCCGGCCGCATTCGCTGGCGCAGAAGTCCTTGCGCACGACCATGTTCATGCCGCCCGGCACGGGCCGCGTGGTCTTCAGGATGCGCGCGACGCCCGGATGCGCAGCGATCCATTCCTTCGCCTGGCCTTCGTCGGCGACGGTGACATCGGCGATGTCGAACGACAGCGCGACCAGACCGCCGCCGCTGGTGTTGCCGTAGGTGACCTTCGAGAACTGGGCCAGCTTGACGCCCGACTCGGTGAGCAGGCCCTTGGCGACATAGCTGCGCAGCGAATCCTGCTGCGGCAGGTAGAGACGCTTGCCGGCGAGCTTGTCGACCTTGTCGATGTCGTTCTTCACCACCAGCGCGTAGACCTGCTCCTGACCGCTCGTCGCCAGAAGCTGGTAGGCGTGCAGCACCGCGGACGCCGTGACGTGGGCCGGCGCGATGATGATCTCGTTCTCGACCGTGCGGCTCGCGCGCATCACGTCGGCCATCGTCGAGGTCTGGGCGATCGTCGTCCGCGTGCCGGTGGCGCGCGTCAGCGACTGGGCCGGCGCGAGCGACGCGCTCAGCAGCACGTCGCCGGTCGCATCGGCCGGATCGACCCCGAGCAGGACGTGGATCTCCGCCGCCGAAGCGAGCGCCGCGGTGAAGCAGAGGGCCGTGACGAGCGTTCGCGCGACGAAACGCGCAGAGGGAGGAAGCGACTTCATGACATGGCTCCTGGCATTCGATCGCGCAAGGCGACAAACCCCGGGAGCTTAATTCGCGGCTCGCCCTCGCATGGAGAATTCACCGCCTCGAAGCGGAAACTAGTTCACGGGTATGGCTGCGGCGCCACAGCCAGCGCACGGGGGGCATGCGCGCAACGCGAAGCGCCCGACCGCCTTCCGGCGAATCGGGCGCTCGTTCTCGTCGAGCGAAAGATCAGCCGACGCGGACCGGCACGAAGATCTTCTCGCCGTCGCGCTGAACGAGCAGGGCGACGCTCTTCGGCTTCGCGGCCATCACGCTCTTGACCTGATCGACCGACTGCACCGGCTTGCCGTTGATGGCGAGCAGCACGTCGCCGGCGACGATGCCGGCGCGTTGTGCCGGGCCATCGACGTCCTCGACGACCAGGCCACCGTCGATCTTCGCCTGGCGCTGCTCGTCCTTGGTCAGCGGCCGCAGCGACAGGCCGAGCTGGCCCTTGTCCACGGCGCCGCCCGCGTCGGCCATCTGCCTGGCATCCGCTCCTGCGCCGCCGAGCTTGGCTTCGACGGTGCGCTCCGACCCGTCGCGCCAGACCTTGAGCTTGACGTGCTCTCCCGGCGCCGACATGCCGATCAGGCTCGACAGCGAACCCGAGCGAACGACCGGGTCGCCGTTGACTTCGGTGATCACGTCGCCCGACTTCAGTCCCGCCGCCGCCGCGGCACTGCCGGGCGAGACGTTCGACACCAGCGCGCCATCGACGCGCTTCAGCCCGAACGAGTCGGCGAGCTGCTGGTTCAGGTCCTGCACGGTCACGCCGAGGAGGGCGTGCTGGGCCTTGCCGGTGGCGACGATCTGGTCCTTGATCTTCAGCGCGACGTTGATCGGGATCGCGAACGACACCCCCTGGAAGCCGCCGCTCCTCGAGTAGATCTGCGAGTTGATGCCGACCACCGAGCCGCTGCCGTCGAAGAGCGGCCCGCCGGAGTTGCCGGGGTTGACGGCCGCGTCGGTCTGGATGAACGGCACGACGGCATCGCCCGGCAACGAGCGGCCCTTGGCGCTGACGATGCCCGACGTCGCCGTCTCCTCGAGCCCGTAGGGCGCGCCGATGGCGAGGACCGGATCGCCGACCTCGAGGGTCTTCGGATCACCGAGGCGCACGACCGGCAGGTTCTTCGCGTCGATGCGCAGCACGGCGATGTCGGTCGCGGTGTCGATGCCGAGCACCTTGGCGGTGTACTCGCGCCGGTCGCTCAGCTTGACGGTGACGTCCTTGGCTTCACGCACGACATGCGCGTTGGTGAGGATCAGCCCGTCGGAGCTGATGATGAAGCCCGAGCCCAGGCCCTTGAAGGGGGTCGACGGGCTCTGCTGGCCGCGCTGGCCGAGGCCCGGGACGCCGCGGAAGAACTTGAAGAACGGGTCGTTCTCCATGCCGGGCGGCATGCCGCCCTGCTCTTCCATCGAGACCTTGTGGCTGCCCTCGACCATGATGCCGACGACCGCCGGCGCCGCCTGCTTGACGATGGCGCGGTAGTTCGGCACCTGGCCCGGCTGGATGCTCATCGGCTCCGCCGGAACGACGCGCTCGCCTTGCTGCGAACGGTCGGCCTGCGCCTGGGCAACGACGGCCGGGCGCGAGTCGCCCTTCAGCCAGTGAGGAAGATCGATCGCGCCGGCGGTACCGATCACCGTGACGCCCGCGGCGAGAAGTGCCGCGCTCAGGGGACTCATCTTCATGTCGACATCCTTCAGTCAGGCGCGGAAATTCCGCGGTTGACGCAAAAGATACGGACGTCCGGTTAGGACTCGGTTAGCGGTCGATGAAGCGAGGATTAAGACGAGGTGCCGGCGGCGCCCCGCCGCGGGAAGCGGACGTCGACGCGCAGCCCCCCCGTGGGCGAATCGTCGAGCCGGAGCTCGGCGCCGTGACGCTCGGCCACGGTGCGCACGATGGCCAGGCCGAGCCCGGTGCCCTCCTCGCCTCCCGACTCGCGGCGATAGAAGCGGTCGAACACGCGGGGTCGGTCGGTGGCCGGGATGCCCGGGCCGGCATCGTCGACGCGCAGCCAGGACGAGCCCGCTTCCTCCCAGACACGCACGTCGATGCGCGTTCGCGGCGGCGAGTAGCGCAGGGCGTTGTCGACGAGGTTGCGGACGAGCGCGGCCAGGCTTGGCCGCTCGCCCGCGACGATCACCGGCAGGTCGGCGTCGAGGACCATTTCACTGCCGCG
>JBDTJD010000018.1:0-3522 GCA_039935975.1 Caldimonas sp. | reverse complement strand
GGCTGTGTTTCGAGCCTGGCCTCGAAGGCTGGAGCGGCATCGGCTTCGTCGTCCAGGCGTATCAAAAGCGCTGCCCGGTCGTGATCGACTTCCTCGTCGACCTCGCCCGCCGCTCGGGCCGGCGCCTCATGGTGCGGCTCGTCAAGGGCGCTTACTGGGACAGTGAAATCAAGCGCGCCCAGGTCGACGGCCTGGAGGACTACCCGGTCTACACGCGCAAGGCCCACACCGACGTCGCCTACCTCGCCTGCGCGCGCCGGCTCCTCGCCGCGCCGGCCGAGATCTATCCCCAGTTCGCGACCCACAACGCGCAGACACTGGCGGCGATCTACGAAATGGCCGGCCCGGGGCGCTACGCGCCGGGCCAGTACGAGTTCCAGTGCCTGCACGGCATGGGCGAGCCGCTCTACGAGCAGGTCGTCGGACGGGTCGAGGACGGCCGGCTCGGCCGGCCGTGCCGCATCTACGCGCCGGTCGGCACGCACGAGACGCTGCTCGCCTACCTCGTGCGCCGCCTGCTCGAGAACGGCGCCAACACCTCGTTCGTCAACCGGATCGCCGACCCGTCGGTGGAGATCGACGAGCTGATCGAGGATCCGGTCGAGACCGTCGAGCGGATGGCGCGGCAGGACGGCGGCGCCATCGGCCGCCCGCATGACGCGATCCCGCTGCCGGGAGCGCTCTACGGCAGCGATCGACCCAATTCGAAAGGCTTCGACCTGGCGAGCGAGGCGCGCCTCCAGGATCTCGACGCCGCACTCCACGAGATCGGGCGAGACGCCTGGTCGGCATCGCCGCTGCTCGGCGTCGACGTGGCAGCCGGCGTCGCCACACCCGTCCTCAATCCCGCCTGCCACGGCGACATCGTCGGCCACGTCCAGGACGCGACCCTCGCCGACGTCGAGACCGCGCTGGCGTGCGCTGTCGCGCAGGCGCCCGTCTGGGCCGCGGCCGAGCCGAGCGCGCGCGGAGCGGTGCTGCGCCGGGGCGCCGACCTGCTCGAGGCCGAGCTTCCCCGCCTGCTCGGGCTGCTCGCGCGCGAGGCGGGCAAGACCTATCCCAACGGCGTCGCCGAGGTGCGCGAAGCGGTCGACTTCCTGCGCTTCTACGCGGCCCAGGTCGAGCGCGAGTTCGACAACGCCACGCACGCTCCCCTCGGTCCGGTCGTGTGCATCAGCCCCTGGAATTTCCCGCTCGCGATCTTCGCTGGGCAGGTCGCCGCGGCGCTCGCCGCCGGCAACCCGGTGCTGGCCAAGCCCGCCGAGCAGACGCCGCTTGTCGCTGCCGAAATGGTGCGCCTGCTTCTCCGTGCCGGCGTGCCGCGTGCCGCACTCCAGCTCCTCCCGGGTCGCGGCGAGACGATCGGCGCCGCGCTCGTCGCCGACCGGCGCGTGCAGGGCGTGATGTTAACCGGCTCGACCGACGTCGCGCGCCTGCTGCAGGCAAGCCTCGCGAAGCGCCTGAATCCGGACGGCCGGCCGGTGCCGTTGATCGCCGAGACCGGTGGCCAGAACGCCATGCTCGTCGACTCGTCGGCGCTCGCCGAGCAGGTGGTGAGCGACGTCGTCGCCTCGGCCTTCGACAGCGCCGGACAGCGCTGCTCCGCATTGCGCGTGCTGTGCGTGCAGGAAGACGGCGCCAACCACGTCGTGGCGATGCTCAAGGGCGCGATGGCCGAAAGCCGGATCGGCGATCCGGCGACGCTTGCCGTCGATGTCGGCCCGGTCATCGACGAGGACGCACGCCGCGGCATCGAGGCTCACATCGAGACGATGCGCATGAAGGGCCGGGCGGTTTTCCAGTCGGCGCGCAGCGACGGCGGCGCCACCGCCGACGGCACCTTCGTGCTGCCGACGCTGATCGAGCTCGACCGCCTGTCGGAGCTCGAGAGGGAAATCTTCGGGCCGGTGCTTCACGTCGTGCGCTACGCGCGCAAGGATCTCGCCGCGACGATCGAGCAGATCAACGCCACCGGCTACGGCCTCACGCTCGGCGTGCACTCGCGCATCGACGAGACGATCGCTCAGGTCGTGGCTCGTGCACGCGCCGGCAATGTCTACGTCAACCGCAACATGGTCGGCGCCGTCGTCGGCGTCCAGCCGTTCGGCGGCGAAGGGCTGTCGGGCACCGGGCCGAAGGCGGGCGGTCCGCTCTATCTCTATCGCCTGCTCGCGCGTCGGCCCGACGACGTCCTGGCGCGCGCGCTGGATGCCGCCGGCGAGGACGATCCCGGCGTCGCCGACGTCGTGCCGAAAGCGGCCGCGAGCGCCCTCGTGACGCTTCGGCAGTGGGCCGAGACGGAGGCCGATCGATCGGTGGTCGACGCCTGCGAACGGTTCGCGAGGCAGTCGCGCGCCGGGTCGGGCAGAGTCCTGCGCGGCCCGACCGGCGAGCGCAACCTCTACAGCCTGGTGCCGCGCGACGCGGTGCTGTGCCTCGCCGACGACGATCGCGACCGGCTCGTCCAGCTCGCCGCGGTGCTCTCGGTCGGCAGCGCCGCGCTGTGGCCCGACAGCGCACGGACGTTGCACGCGCGACTGCCGGCACGGGTGCGCGAGCGAATCGAGCTCGTGGCGGGCTGGACGGACGCCTCGGCGCGTTTCGACGCCGTTCTGCACCACGGAAGCTCCGAATCGAGACTGGCGCTGCTGGCACAGCTCGCGACCCGGCGCGGTCCGATCGTCGGCGTCGACGGTCTCGCGCCGGGCGACGGGTCGATCGCCCTCGAGCGGCTGGTCGTCGAGCGCTCCCTCAGCATCAACACCGCGGCGGCTGGCGGCAACGCCACGTTGATGACCTTGCAATAGGCCGGCTTTCAGGAACGGCGCTTGCTGGCACAGGGTGTCGACTCACGAGAGGACAGACCATGACCAAGCTCACCGCCGAGAAGCGAAACGACATCCACGACTCCAGGTTCGCCTTCGCCGAGCAGCGCAAGGAACCGATCGAGAACGCGAATCACGTGCGCAACGCGATCGCCCGCTTCGACCAGGTCGAAGGCGTCACCGACGCCGAGCGCGACGCGGCCTGGAAACGCCTCACGACCGCGGCCCGGAAGTACGGCGTCGAGGTGAGCGAGAGTTCCTGGCGCGAGCTCGGCAAGAAGCGTCGCTGATCAGCCGGGGGTCGGGCCGGTTCGGCGCGCCGCCCAGTAGGTCGCGCCTTCGGGACCGTAGCGCTCGGCGTGCTCGACGGCGCGGTCGAGCTGAAAGGCGTCGCCGCGGACGAGGTGTCGTGTCGAGCCGTGCGCCGTGAGCCACATCTCGCCCTTGACGACGAGCGCCTCGACCGAGAAAGGATGGCTGTGGGCCGGCGCCACGCTGTGTGCCGGCCAGACGCGCTCGGCCACCTGATCGAAGCCGCGGGCGAGTGCGCTCGTCTCGAAAGTCGGAAAGTCGGGGAGGTTCATGAAGCGAAGAATGAGCCGGCCCCTGGGTGCACGTCAAGCGGCGTCGGCCGCTTCCTACTTGCGATCTGGCGCTGGTCTCACCAGCCGTTACGCCGACGGACCATGCGCTGCAC
>JBDTJD010000017.1:0-3197 GCA_039935975.1 Caldimonas sp. | reverse complement strand
CACCGTCGGCGTCGACCGGGCGACGCTCGAACTCGACGCGAGCCGCAGCGGCGTCGTGACCGTCGACGTCACGCTGCGCGATCCGGCAACCGGTGCGGCGCTCGATGCATGGCCGGACGCCGCGGCCGTCGACGTCTCGCCGCCGGCGTCGATCCTGTACGCGCTGGGGTCGGGCGGCGCGCTGTCGCAAAGCCTGCTGCGGGGCGGCTGGTCGCTCGACACGATCCCGGCGTCGCGCCTCGACAGTCGCGCCGACGGGCTCGACGGCTATCGGGCCGTCGTCCTCGACGACGTTGCCGTCGCCGACGCGAGTCCGCGTTTCTGGAGCGCCCTCGCGGCAGCCGTGCGCGAGCGCGGGCTCGGCCTGCTGGTGCTCGGCGGCGAGCGCTCGTTCGCGCGCGGCGGCTATCGCGGCTCGACGCTCGAGTCGATCCTTCCCGTGCGGTCGGAGCCGGCGGCGCTCGATCAGCCGGCGAGCATCGTTTTCGCGGTCGACAAGTCGGGCAGCATGGCTCGCGGCAGCAACGGCGTCGACCGCTTCCAGCTCGCCCAGCGGGCGGTGCTCGAAACGGCGCGCACTCTCGGCCCGCGCGATTCGCTCGGCGTCGTCGTCTTCGACGTCGCGCCACGGGTGCTCGTGCCGCTCGGGCCGGCCGCGGCCGGCGTCGCGATCCTCGAACGCGACTGGCGCACCAGCCCGAACGGCGGCACGCGGCTCGGTCCGGCGCTGGAGGAGGCGATCGCCGAGCTCGAGCGCTCGGGTGCGGCGCGGCGCGTGCTCGTCGTCGTCACGGACGGATTCACCGACGACGCGCCGAGCGACGCGCTGCGCGCGCGGCTCGCCGCCGCACACATCGAGACGGTGGCGCTGGCCATCGGTCCCGACGCGGACGTCGCGGCCATGCAGCGACTGTTCGGCACGCAGGCCGGGTCGGTGCTGCGCGTCGACGAAGCCGCCGAACTGCCGCTCGCGATGCGCAGCGGCCTCGAGCGTCGCCGCGCGCGCATCGAGCGGGGCACGATCGCCGTCGACCAGAAGCTCGATCTGCCGTTTCCTCCCGCGACGTTCGTCGACTGGCCTCCCGTCGCCGCGCACGCCGTGACCCGCTCGCAAGAGGGCGCCGTCGTCGCCGTCCAGAGCCGGCAGGGCGAGCCGCTGATCGCTTTCCAGCGGTCGGGCCGCGGACGGGTCGTCGCGGTCACGAGCGGCCTGGGCCCGTGGACGCCGCAATGGTTGTCGTGGCGTGAGTGGCCGCGGCTCGCCGGCGGCCTGGCCGACTGGGTCAGCGGCGCCTCGCCGGCCGAGGCGATCGCGGTGACCCTGACGGACGCGCCGGGCGCGCTGGTCGTCGATGTTGATCTCTCCGCGGGCGCGAGCGGCGCACGCGACGGTCCGGTCTCGATGATCGTGGACGCGCCGACGGCACGGGGACGGCCGCTGACGCCGGAGGAAATCGCACCCGGACGCTGGCGCGCGACCTTGGCCGACGCGGGCCCGGGTCTCTACGACGTCGTCGTCGCGACGCCCCTCGGTACCCAGCGCCAGCTGCATCTGCGCCAGGCCCGCGCCGAAGCCCGCACCTGGGGTGCCAGCCCGTCGTTGCAGACCTGGAAATCCGATCGACTCATCGAGGACTTCGATCCGGGGTCGATCGGCCGGGCTCGCGACGCCGATCGCAACGGCCGGCCCGTGGATCGCTCGCTGGTCGGACTCGGCCTGCTGATCTTCCTGCTCGGCGTCGTCCTCGACCGATGGTGGTTTGGCGGTCGCCGACGTGTTTCTGGTTGACCCGGCCGGCGCAGCCAGGATGCGTCGGCCTCAGCTCCAGAACAGGACGCGCTCGTGCGAGCGGTCGAGCGCGAGGAAGCCACCCATCGTGATGCGCGCGCGCGGGCCGGCGATCCGGTCGACGCGGTGCAGGCAGCGTCCCGAGGCGAGCAGGAACAGGTCGCCCGGACCGGTGGCGATGCGCGCCTGCTCGTAGCGCTCCTCGATTGCCGCCAGGTCGAACGAGAAGCCGTTGGGCAGCTTCGGCAGCTCCGGATCGTCTGACGCCGCGCCGTAGACGACGAGCTCGCCGCCCGCCAGGGGCGCCTGCAGGGTCGCGACGTAGCTGACGAGGGTGCGGGTGTCGAGCTGCGTGGCGAGCTCCTTGTAGAGCTCGAGCCGGTAGTGGTAGTCGTGATGGACACCGATCTGCCTGCCGTCGACGAGACGGCGGATCGTGAACGGCACGTAGTCGCGGCCATCGGTTGCGCGCGGCAGCGCCACCGGCCGGTCGCCGGAGAAGCGGCCCAGCAGGACGCCGATCTCGCGAGCGGCATCGAAGCTCTCGTCGAAGACCGACGCGGCCCGCGTCGCATGGGCGACGGCGCTGCTCAGGTATTGGTCGAGCGACGCGCCGCGCGGCGCCTGGAACGTCGGCGTGGCGGGCGTGTCCGTGCCGAGGAGCTGGAGGTCCTCGATGGGCATCTTCTCGTTCGGTCGCGACCACGAGACCGCCAGTGCGCCCGAGTCGAGCCGGGCGCCGACGCGGGCGAGCATGGCGCCGTCGAGCGCGTGGCGGACGACGACGACATCGAGGCCGTCGTCGTACATGTCCTCGATGCCGTTGGCCACGGCCGACGTGTCGCGAATATCGACGTCCAGGACACGGACCGATCGGCGAACCCGGGGAGCGATGCGATCCTGAATTTCGGCCATGGCCGCAGGCTAGGGTCGGCCCTGCCTTTCGTCAAGGCGGGCCGGCGGAGAGCCGCTTTCGTCCCCCGAGTCAGGGGGGCTCAGCGACGGGCCCGCCGCTACACTGCCAGCGTTCGATGACCCCGACCCTCGTGCTCAACGTCGTCGGCCTGACGCCGGCGCTGCTGGCTCATGCCCCGCACCTCGAGGCGCTCGCAACGGCCGGCGCGATGCGCCCCCTCACGACTGTCCTTCCCGCCGTCACCACGACGGTCCAGTCGACCATGCTCACCGGCGCGCTGCCGCGCAAGCACGGCATCGTCGGCAACGGCTGGTACTTCCGCGACCTCTCGGAGATCTGGCTGTGGCGCCAGTCGAACCACCTCGTCGAGGGCGAGAAGGTATGGGACGCGGCCCGGCGTCGCGACCCGTCCTTCACCTGCGCCAAGCTCTTCTGGTGGTACAACATGTACGCGAATGTCGACTTCGCGGTGACGCCGAGGCCGATGTACCT
>JBDTJD010000016.1:0-2578 GCA_039935975.1 Caldimonas sp. | reverse complement strand
CGGGAGGCGTGATCTCGGCGGGCAACGCGAGCCAGTTCAGCGACGGCGCCGGCGCCGTCGTGGTGATGAACGAGAAGCTCGCCGAGCAGCGCGGCCTGAAGCCGCTCGGACGATTCCTCGGCTTCGCGGTCGCCGGCTGCGAGCCCGACGAGATGGGCATCGGCCCGGTGTTCGCCGTGCCGAAGGTGCTGAAGCGCCTCGGCCTCACGGTGGCCGACATCGACCTCTGGGAGCTCAACGAGGCCTTCGCCGTGCAGGTGCTCTATTGCGCCGACAAGCTGGGCATCCCGATGGACCGGCTCAACGTCGACGGCGGCGCGATCGCGGTCGGCCACCCGTACGGCGTCAGCGGCCAGCGCCTCACCGGTCACGCGCTGATCGAAGGCAAGCGGCGCGGTGCCAAGCGCGTCGTCGTCACGATGTGCATCGGCGGCGGCATGGGCGCGGCGGGCGTGTTCGAGGTCCTCTGAGCGGTTCGCACGCTCCTCCTCGAGCAAGCCGTCGCTGGAGCGAGCGGGAGCGCAAGGCGCCATGAGCTATCGCCGTACCGTCGACTTCCTCCTCAACGACTGGCTCGACGTCGCGTCGCTGCAGTCGCGGCCGCGCTTCGCGGAGCACTCGCGCGAGACTTTCGACTCGGTGCTCGACACCTGCGAGAAGATCGCCCGCGAGAAGTACGCGCCTTTCAATCGCCTTGCCGACACCGAGGAGCCCTGGTTCGACGGCGAGAAGGTTCACCTGCCGCAGGCCAGCCATGACGCGGCACGCGCCTACTTCGAGTCGGGCATGCTCGCCGCGGCGCAGGATCACGAGATCGGCGGCATGCAACTGCCCTGCGTCGTCGAGATGGCGGCGAACAGCTTCTTCTCGAAGGCCGGCATCGGCATCGGCGGTGGCGGCATGCTGACGAGCGGCAACGCCAACCTGCTGATGGCGCACGGCACGCCGATGCAGCAGGAAGTGTTCGCGAAGAACGAGTTCTCCGGCCGCTTCTCGGGAACGATGTGCCTGTCCGAGCCGCAGGCAGGCTCGAGCCTGTCCGACATCGTCACGCGCGCCGTGCCCGATGGCGACGACTTCGATAGCGATCCTCTCGGCCCACGCTATCGCCTGCGCGGCAACAAGATGTGGATCTCGAACGGCGAGCACGAGCTGACCGAGAACATCGTCCACCTCGTGCTCGCCAAGATTCCCGGGGCCGACGGCAAGCTCGTGCCGGGCACGCGCGGCATCTCGCTCTTCATCGTGCCGAAGAAGCTCGTCGACACCGAAGGCCGCCTCACCGGCGAGCGCAACGACGTCTCGCTTGCCGGTCTCAACCACAAGCTCGGCTACCGCGGCATCCCGAACACGCTGCTCAACTTCGGCGAGGGGCAGCACGGTGTGCGGCCGAACGTCGGCGGGGGCGGCTTCGACGGCAAGGGCGCTGGCGCGATCGGTCATCTCGTCGGCCGACCCGGCGAAGGCCTGCGCTGCATGTTCCACATGATGAACGAGGCGCGCATCGCCGTCGGCCTTGGCGCGACGATGCTCGGGTACGCCGGATACGAGACCTCGCTTGACTACGCGAAGTCGCGTCCGCAGGGCCGGCCGATCGGCCCGGACGGCAAGGACGCCTCGAAGCCGCCGGTGCGGATCATCGAGCACGCCGACGTCAAGCGCATGCTGCTCGCGCAGAAGAGCTATTGCGAAGGGGCGCTGGCGCTCGAGCTTTATTGCGCCCGGCTCGTCGACGAGCTGCACACCGGCGACGAAGCGGCCCGCGCGCGGTCTCACCTGCTTCTCGAGGTGCTGACGCCGATTGCCAAGAGCTGGCCGAGCGAGTGGTGCCTCGAAGCGAACAGCCTCGCGATCCAGGTGCTCGGCGGCTACGGCTACACGCGCGATTTCCCGGTCGAGCAGTACTGGCGCGACAACCGCCTGAACATGATCCACGAGGGCACGCACGGCATCCAGGCGCTCGACCTGCTCGGCCGCAAGGTCGTGATGGAAGAAGGCGCCGGCTTCGCGGCCCTGCGCGGCGCGATCGACGAGACGACCGCGCGGGCGGCCGCCGACGCGCTCCTAGCCGATCACGCGAGCGCGCTCGCAGCGGCAGCCGATCATCTCGCCGCCGCGACCCGCGCCGCCTGGTCGACCGGCGTCGCCGAGGAGGCGCTCGCCAATGCGACGCCGTACCTGCAGGCGTTCGGGCACGTCGTCGTCGCCTGGATCTGGCTCGACGTCGCCGCCCGCAACGCCGCGCTCCCCGCGGATGACGCAGCGCGCGGCCGGCTCGCTGCCTGCCGCTATTTCTTTCGCTACGAGCTGCCGCGCATCGGGGCCTGGCTCGGTGTCGTAGAGACGCGCGACGACACCTGCCGCACGATGGCCGAGGAGTCGTTCTGAAGATCGCGGCATCGCGCCTGGATGCGCTCGTCTGGCTCCTGATCTACGGCGGCCTGCTGTCGCTCTCGCTCGGCTTCGCGCTGCGCGGCGAAAGAGCCGCGATCGGCTGGACGGTGATCGGGCTCGGCGGCGCGGCGGCCGTGCTGGGCGTCGTCCTCGTCTGGGTTCGCTCGCGCATGGCCGAGCCCCC
>JBDTJD010000015.1:0-2875 GCA_039935975.1 Caldimonas sp. | reverse complement strand
CCGCCGCGCCTGGGCACGCCGCCGTGCCCGAGCCAGGCGTGGCAGCTGCCGAGCGTCGGATGGCCGGCGAACGGCAGCTCGCCGCCCGGCGTGAAGATGCGGACGCGGTAGTCGGCGCCGGGATCGGTCGGCGCGAGCAGGAACGCCGTCTCGCTCAGGTTCGTCCAGCGCGCGACGGCCTGCATGCGAGCGTCGTCGAGCGCGTCGGCGCCATGGACGACGGCGAGCGGGTTGCCGAGCAGCGCCGTGCCGGTGAAGACATCGACCTGGGTGAACGCGAAGCGGGTCATGGCGAGACGCGCTCGCGGCCGCGCGCATTGCGCTCGCCCTGCAGCTCGCGCAACGCCGCGGCGAGCGCCGCGATGCCGCGCTCGATCGCCTCGGCCGAGACGGTGACGAACGACAGGCGGATCGTGTTCGAGCTCGACGCGTCGGCGAAGAACGACTTGCCGGGCACGAAGGCGACGCCGCGCTCGACCGCCTTCGCGAGCAGCGCGTCGCTGTCGACGCCCGCCGGCAGCTCGACCCAGAAGAACATGCCTCCCCCCGGCGTGCGCCAGCGGCAGGCGAGCGGGCCGCTCGTCGGCAGGTGGGCGACAAGTGCCGCCTGCATTGCATCGCGCTGCAGGCGGTAGCGGGCACGGATCGCCGGCACGTGCGTGTCGAGGAAGCCGTCCTTGACGATCTCGTGGACGATCCGCTGGTTGAAGCCCGGCGTGTGCAGGTCGGCGGCCTGCTTGGCCTCGACGAGCTTGGCGAAGAGCGCCGGCGGCGCGACGACGTAGCCCAGGCGCAGGCCGGGCACGAGCACCTTCGAGAAGCTGCCCAGGTAGATCGTGCCTTCGGGCCAGAGCGAGGCCATCGGCGCCGGCGGCGGCGCGTCGTACCAGAGGTCGCCGTACGGGTTGTCCTCGACGATCGGCACGCCCGCGGCCTGCGCGGCGCGGGCGAGCTCGCCCCGGCGTCCAGCGCCGATCTGCCGGCCGCTCGGGTTCTGGAAGTTCGGCAACGCGTAGAAGAAGCGGGCGCCACGCGCCGCGGCCAGCGAGTCGGGACGCGGGCCGTCGTCGTCGTTCTCCACCGTGACGAATTCAGGCTCGTAGACGAAGAAGGCCTGGAGCGCGCCGAGATAGGTCGGCGACTCGACGGCGACCCGGCTGCCGGCATCGATGAGCACCTTGCCGACGAGGTCGAGCCCTTGCTGCGAGCCGGTCGTGATCATCACCTGGCCAGCGCTCGCGTCGAGCCCCTGTCGCTTCAGCTCGACGGCGACCCACTCGCGCAGCGGCGCGAACCCTTCGCTGCCGGCGTACTGCAACGCCTCGCGCGGCGCGTCGCGCAGGACGCGCGCCGTCGCCTCGCGCAGCGCCTCGACCGGAAACAGGTCGGCCGCAGGCAGGCCCCCGGCGAGCGAGATGATTCCGGGCCGCTCGGTGAGCTTCAGGATCTCGCGGATCGCCGACGGATTCATGCGCCCTGTGCGCGATGCGAGTTGCCAGGGGCCGGTCGAAGGGTGACGGGTCATGCGGGAGTCCTCCAGGACGGTGAAGGGGCGGCAGGGACCGCGACGGTGGCGCCAGCCGACGGCAAGGGCGTGGACGCCGAACGCCCTCGAACGGCGCCGACCGACATCCTGCGCCCGACGACGACGACGGCGACCACGGCCGCGGCGAACGCCAGCATCGCCGCATCGAGCCGCTCGCCGAGGATCGGCACGGCGAAGAACATCGCGAGGAAGGGCTGCACGGCCTGGACCTGGCTGACCCGCATCGTGCCGCCCAGCGCCAGGCCGCGGTACCAGGCGAAGAAGCCGAGCCACATCGAGAACACGGTGACGTAGGCGAAGCCGCCCCACGCCGCAGCGCTCGCGCTGCGCTCGGGCCACACGAGAAGCGCGGCAGGCACCGTGAGCGGCAGGCTGGTTACCAGGACCCAGCAGATCGCGCGCTCGGCGGACATCTCCTCGACGAGCCGGGAGCCCGCGACATAGCCCACCGCGGCGCTGAACACCGAGGCCAGGAGCAGGCCGTCGGCCGGGGCGAGCCGGCCGCCGCCGCTCCACGCCGCGAAGCCGGCGACGAGTCCGGTGGCAAGCAGCGCGCAGATCCAGAAACCCCGCGACGGCCGCTGGCGCAGCCAGAGCGCGGCGACGATCGCGGTCGCGAGCGGCAGCACGCCGGTGACGACGGCGGCATGCGACGCGTCGACCCGGCGCAGCGCGAGCGCGAGAAAGAGCGGGAAGCCGACGACGGTGCCGAGCGCGGAGACCAGGAGCGCCGGCAGGAGGTGTCGACCGGGAAGGCGCGCGCCGGTCGCCCCCAGCCAGAGGCAGCTGAGCAGGCCCGCGCAGGCGGCGCGACCGGCCGTGACGAAGAGCGGCGGCAGCTGCGGGTCGCCGGCCGGCCCGACCGCCAGGCGCGTCATCGGCAGCGTGAGCGAGAAGATCGCGACGCCGAGCAGGCCGAAGGCGAGACCCCGGGTCTCCGCCGAAGCTGAAGCCGAGGCCGAGGCCGAGGCGAGTCCTTGCCTCTCGGCCGGGGCCGCGGGCGGGTTCGTCGTCGACGGTTCGTTCATCGCATCTCGTCTGGGGCGGGTCAGTGTAGTCGGGCGACCAGCACAGTACCGATACACTTTGGCCGATGACACGCGCTCCTGTATCGGTCGCCGCGCCGGCACGGCGCCGGTCGACACGTCCCACGTCGACGACGCCGCGGCCGCCGGGCTCGCTCTCGCGCCGCGCCGACATGACGCTCGTCGAGCAGCTGACGCGCCGCTTCGCCGAGCACATCGGCCAGCGCCTGCTCGCGCCGGGCTCGAGGTTGCCGTCGGTGCGCGAATGCGCGCGCCACCATGCCGTGAGCCCGCATACCGTCGT
>JBDTJD010000014.1:0-3184 GCA_039935975.1 Caldimonas sp. | reverse complement strand
CGTCGAGCCGGCCGATCGGCTGCAGGCCGCGTCGGCGCAACGGCGCGGGCAGGAGCGAATGGACGCCCGGATGGTGGCGCGGCTTCAGGGAGCACTCGTAGCCCGCCGGCTTGTTCATCGCGATCAGCGCGCGCTCGTGATAAGGCCAGCGTTCGCCGCGCACGCGAAACCAGCCGCCGGCCGGATCTCCGATCTCGAGATCGACGTCGTCGACGAGGCGGCACTCTCCTGTCGGCTCGATGCCTCCACCGGCCTGGCGACCCATGGGCCATTCGATCTCGACGAGTCCGTGAGCGACGAGGGCATCGCACTCGCGCCGCGTGCCGAAGCCCTGGCTGAAGAGCAGCTGGCCGAGCTTCAACGCGGCGCCGCGTCGAGATCGATGCTCGCCGGCAAGTGAGGCAGGCCTTCGCCACCGATGCCTCGCGCGGCGCGCACGGCGCGCACGACGGCATCGGCAAGCACGTCGGCGGCGAGCGCCCCGACCAGCGTCGTCGCCGCCGGCGTGCCGCTTGCGCCGGTGGCCAGCGCAAAGACGACGTCGCCGTCGCCCATGGTGTGCACCGGATCGATGCTGCGCGCGAGGCCGTCTTGCGCCATCTGCGCGACCTTGGTCGCCTCCGCCTTGGTGAGCACGGCATCGGTCGCGACGACGGCGAGCGTCGTGGCGGCGCCGGCCGCAGCGCGCAGGTCGAGACGCGGCGGCAGGTCGCCGCGCCTGAGGCTGGCCATCGTGCCGAGCAGCGTCTTGCCGTCGACGCTTCGCGCGCCAGCGACGACCGCGCCCGAGCGCGGATCGACGACGTCGCCGATCGCATTGACCGCCACCAGCGCGGCGACCGTGACACCACCCGCCGTGATCGACGCCGTGCCGATGCCGCCCTTCATCGCCCGGTCGATGCCGAACAGCTTGCCGACCGTCGCGCCCGCACCGGCGCCGACGTTGCCTTCGGCGGGCGTCTCGCGCGACGCCGCGTCGCACGCGGCATAGCCTGCGGCGGCGTCGGGTCGGATGCGCGCGTCGCCGACCGAGAGATCGAAGAGGATCGCCGCCGGCACGATTGGCACGACGCAGGGGGGCGGCGGGTCGCTGCCCTTCAGCGCGCCGATCGCCAGGCCGATTCCTCGCTCCTCGAGCCAGCGCATCACGCCGCCGGCGGCATCGAGACCGAAGGCGCTGCCGCCGGCGAGAACGATCGCGTGCACCGTGTCGATCGCATTCACCGGATCGAGCAGGTCGGTCTCGCGCGTGCCGGGCGACGCGCCGCGCACGTCGACCCCGGCAACAGCGCCGCTGCGCGTCAGGATGACGGTGCAGCCGGTCGGACGGCGCGGGTCGGTGAAGTGGCCGACCTCGATGCCGGCGACGGCGGTCAGGCCGCGGCTCATCGCCGTCTGCCGGCCGCCCCAGAGCCGGCAGACGCGCCCTCGGATTGCGGGGAGTGAAGGACGGGCGCGGGCATCGCCCCGTCAGGCGAAGACGCCGGCCGTCGGCTGCATGCGCTTCGACACCTCGCCGAGCTGGAACAGGGTGTCGCCGAAGCTCATCTCGATGACGGTCAGCCGCTTGAAGTAGTGGCTCGCCGAGTACTCGTCGGTGACACCGATGCCGCCGTGCAGCTGGATGCACTGCTGGCCGACGAAGCGCATCGACGTGCCGAGCTGGACCTTGGCCTGCGCAAGCGCGCGCCGCCTGGCGGCCGGCTCCTCGCCGAGCTTGAGGGTCGCGAAAAAGCTCATCGAGCGGGCCAGCTCGAGTTGCATCTTGACGTCGGCGATGCGATGGCGGAGCGCCTGGAAGCTGGCGATCGTCACGCCGAACTGCTTGCGCGTGTTCATGTATTCGACCGTGATCGCGAGGAGCCTGTCCATCGCGCCCACCGCCTCGGCGCACAGCGCGGCGATGGCGACGTCGGCGGCGTGCTCGAGCGCCACGATCGCCGCGCCGGGAGCGACGAGCTCGATGCCGCCGGCGTCCTTCAGCACGAGATCAGCCGCGCTCGCGCCATCCTGGGTCGGGTAGGCGCGCACCTCGACGCCCGGCTGGCCCGGCGAGACGAGGAAGAGGCCGACGCCGGCCCCGTCGTCGACGCTGCCGCTCACGCGCGCCGAGACGATGAAGGCGTCGGCGGCGCCGCCGGCCGGAACGACGATCTTGGTGCCGTTCAGTCGCCAGGCATGGCCGCTGCCCTGCGCCGTCATCTCGACATGCGCGAGACGGTAGCGCGAGCGACGCTCCTCATGGGCGAGAACGGCGATCTCCTTGCCTTCGGCGATGTGCTGGAGCCTGGGCGCGGCAGCAGCGGCGTGGCCGGCCTTCAGCAGCGTGGTGGCGACGAGCGCGACGGCCGCGAAAGGTTCCACGACGAGACCGCGGCCGAGCTCCTCCTGCACGACCATGGCCTCGACCGGACCGAGGCCGAGGCCGCCTTGCGCTTCGGGCACCTGCAAGCCGCAGATGCCGAGATCGGCGATCTCCTGCCACGCGTCGCGAGCGAAGCCACCCGCGTTCAGGCTCTTCCTGCGCCGCTCGAAGTCGTAGCCGCGCTCGACCCAACGCGCGACCGAGTCGCGCAGCATGTCCTGGTCGTCGGAGAAGTCGAAGTCCATGGTCAGCTCCCGAGCACGGTCTGGGCAACGATGTTGCGCTGCACTTCGTTCGATCCGCCGTAGATCGTCGTCTTGCGCATGTTGAAGTAGGTGCCGGCGAGCGGCGCGACGAAGGCCGCGCCGGCCTGGTCACCCTGCCAACCGGCGGCCATCGCCTCCTTGACGAGAGGCACCGTCGCCGGGCCGGCGGCCAGCATCATCAGTTCGGTGTAGCGCTGCTGGATCTCGCTGCCGCGGATCTTGAGCAGGCCGGCGACGTCGAGCGCGGCCTTGCCGCTCTTTTCCGCCGAGAGCACACGCAGCACCATCATCTCGAGGGCGACGACGTCGACCTCGAGGAGCGCGATCTGGTCGCGGAAGCGCCCGTCGTCGTAGATGCCTTCGGCCTTCGCGATCCGCTTCAGCCGCTCGAGCTCGCGCTTGGCGCGGTTGACGTCGGCGATGTTCGTGCGCTCGTGGGCGAGCAGGTGCTTGGCGTAGGTCCAGCCCTTGTTCTCCTCGCCGATGAGCTGGTCGGCCGGCACCTCGACGTTGTCGAACCAGACCTCGTTGACCTCGTGCTCGCCGTCCATCG
>JBDTJD010000013.1:0-2870 GCA_039935975.1 Caldimonas sp. | reverse complement strand
GCAACGCGAGGCGCCCGGAAAGGATCTCGCCGCCCTCCTGCGGACGCGGGCCGGGAACGGTCACGCAGCCCGAGACAGCGAACGCACCGACGATGAGCAGCGCCCGCCTGACGCAGCGATCGATCCGATGCGGCGCCCTCGCGGCGCCGGCGGTCACAGGTCGACGCGCAGGCGCGCCAGCGTCTCGCGCAGGACGTCGTTCTGCGCGTCGCGCGAGCGGGCTTCGCGAAACACGCGCCGGGCCTCGTCGGACTGTCCCGCGCTCCACAGCACCTCGCCGAGATGGGCACCGATCTCCGGATCCGGGCGAGCCTGGTACGCGCCGCGCAGGAGCCGGATCGCTTCCTCGCGGTTGCCGAGCCGGTACTCGACCCAGCCCATGCTGTCGGTGATCGAGGGCTCGCCCGGGCTCAGATCGAGCGCCTTCTGGATCAGCGCGCGCGCCTCCGGCAGGCGGATGTTGCGCTCGGCGAAGGTGTAGCCGAGTGCGTTGTAGGCCTGCTGCTGGTCGGCCTTCAGCTCGATCACGCGGCGCAGCAGCCGCTCCATCACGTCGATCCGGTCGAGCTTTTCCTCGACCATCGCCTGCTCGTAGAGCAGGTCCGTGTCGTCGGGAAAGGCCTTGTTGGCATTGGCCAGCACCTGTGCGGCGTCGCCGTACAGCTTGCGGTCGCGCAGCAGCTCGGCCTCGGCGATGAGCTTGGCGCGCGCGTCGCCGGGCGACTGCTCGGGCACGCGCCGGATCAGGTCGCGCGCCGCCGCGATCTTGCCCTGGCGGGCCAGCAGCGAGGCACGTCGCACCTGCACCTCGAGCGCGCGCTGCGGGCTGTCGACGCGCGCCAGCCAGCGCTCGGCGCCGGCGTAATCCTGGTCCAGCTCGGCGGCCTGCGCGAGCAGCAGGAACGCCTGCGTCAGCGCGCTCGTGGTGTTCGGCGGCGTGTCGTCCTCTTCGTCGCCAACGCCGCTGGCAGCTGCCGCCGGGGCAGGTGCCGCTGCCGCGAAATTCACCGGCGCGCCGCCTTCGACCAGGCGCACGTAGTTCTGCAGCGCCGCGCTCGCCTCCTTCGGATGACGCATCTCGAGCTGGAGCGCACCGAGCGTGAGCCAGGGCGGCGCGAGCTTCGGATCGGCCTCGGTCAGCACCCGGATCTGCGTGGTCGCCTCGGTGAGCCGCTGCGAGGTCGCGAGCGCGCGCACGTAGAGCAGGCGCACCGCCCTGCTCGACGGCTTGGCCGCCAGCTGGCGCGTGACCACGGCCTCGGCCTCGGGCGTGGCCGGCAGCATGTCGAGCGCGAGCAGCGCCGCTCCTTCGGAGCCGGGATCGGCGGCGCTGGCGCGATTCAGGGCGGCGAGGGCCTTGACGCGATCGTCGGCCAGGAGCCATGCCCGACCGATGGCGACGAGCGCCGAGGCGCGCGTGTCCTGTTCGTCGACGAAGGGCTTCAGCGTGCGCTCGGCGAGAACGGCCGTGGCGTGGCGGTCGGGCGCGCGGGCGAGAAAGCGGGGCACGGCCTCGAGCATCGCCGGCAGCGCCGGGCGCGGCGCGTGCCGAAGGAGGCTCGTCAGCGGCTCCTCGACCTCGGGCAGACGGTTGAGCGCGATCAGCAGCTGGATCTGATAGCGCATCGCATCCTGCGAATCGGGAAACGCCTGGCGCCACGCGACCGCAGCGGCGAGCGCCTGCTCGCCCGCGCGTCCCTGCAAGGCGATCTCGGTCGCGCGCTTGAACAGCTGCTCGTCCTTCGAGCGCCGCGCCGCATCGAGCATCAGCTGATAGGCAGTGCCCGTCTGGCCTTCGCGCAGCTCAATTTCGCCGAGCAGGAGCTGATAGAACAGCGGTGCGTCGAGCTTCGAGTTCTCGACCTTGGCAGGTGCGGCGGCAGGGCTCGTTGCGGCCGTCGCGACGCCGGCGAGCACCAGCAGCGACACGGCGGCGAACGACGCGCGGACCGGGCCTGGTGCAACTCGAAACGCCGGCATAAGTCACTCCTCGGGGCAAAAACGATTCTAGTGTGACGCCCTCGGCCGAAGGCGGTCGCAAGGGCGCGCGAAGACCGTGCCAGAGCATCCGACCCGTCTCGATCGTGATAATTCCGCGCGCTCCGTGCAAAGACGCCGACGTCGTGGTCCGTGCGCGAGTGCCATCCCGAACATGCCCGAGCTTCCCGAAGTCGAAGTCACGCGGCTCGGCTTCGCCGAGCGGATCCGCGGTGCGCGTGTCACCGGCGTTCGCGTCGGCAAGCCGCTGCGCTGGCCGCTGGGCGTCGATCCGCAGGTGCTGGTCGGCCGCACCGTCGGCGCCGTGAGCCGGCGCGGCAAATACCTTTGGCTCGCCTTCGACGAGGGCGGCCTCTTGCTGCACCTGGGCATGTCGGGATCGCTCGCGTTCACCTCGAGTGGCGGCGATCCGGGCACGCACGACCACTTCGACCTGGTCACCGAGCGCGGCATGCTGAGGCTCACCGATCCGCGCCGCTTCGGCGCCGTCGTCTGGTCACCTTCGCTCGACGCGATGCCGGCGACGAAGCTCCTCGCCGGTCTCGGACTCGAGCCCTTCGATCCACGCTTCGACGGCGCCTATCTCTGGAAGGCCCTGCACCGTCGCCGTGTGGCAGTGAAGACGGCGCTGCTCGGCGGCGAGATCGTCGTCGGTGCGGGCAACATCTATGCGTGCGAGGCGCTTTGGGAAGCCGCAATTGACCCGCGCACGCGCAGCTATCGCATCAGCCGTGGGCGCGCCGCTCTGCTCGCCGACGCGGTGCGGACAACGCTCGCGCGCGCCGTCGAGCTCGGTGGCTCGACCCTGCGCGACTTCCGCGACAGCCACGGCATGGCCGGCGCGTTCCAGCTTTCGGCTCGCGTATACGGCC
>JBDTJD010000012.1:0-26404 GCA_039935975.1 Caldimonas sp. | reverse complement strand
CAGGCCGCCGAGGCCGATCAGGCCCGCCGGCACGCCCCACCGCTTCCACGTCGGGACCGCGGCGCCTTCGACGATCTCGACCGGTACCCCGGCCGTCGCGACGACACGGCGCGTGACCGGGTCGTCGAGCATGCGGGCGAGCGAGCCCGCGCGGCCCGTGCCGATCACGATGCGGTGGACGCCAAGCTCGCCGGCGGCGCGGACGATCTCCTCGGCACGCGCACCGATCGCGCGATGCGTCTCGTGCGGCACGACAGCGTCGGTGAGCAATGCGACCGCGGCCGACATCGCCCGATCGGCGCGGTCGTGAAGCCAGCCTTCGCAGTCGCGGCGACCGACGAAACGGGCCGCGTGACGCGAAATGCGTGGCTGGATGTTGAGCACATGAAGGTGCATGAGCGGGTGGCGACGGTGTCCGGCGATGACGTGACGCACGGCCGCCAGAGCGTCGCTCGAGCCGTCGACCGGAACGAGGAGCCGTTCAGGGGCGCCCCCCGGGCCGATTGGGTCCGGCCCGTGGTCGTGCCGCCGCGCCGCGCGTCGGCGCCGGTGGACGAGAAAGGCCGCGCCGAGGACGACCGGAACGGCCAGGTAGGCGAGGATGCCGAGCCGCGGCATCGCAGCGACCCCGGGCGCGAGCATCGGCTCGCCGAGGACCATCTTCACCGCCGTCCAGACGAGGACGCCGGCACCGACGTAGATGACGCCGGGGTAGCGATCGACCAGCCGGAGCACGAGCGTGCTGCCCCAGACGACGATCGGCACGCTGATCACGAGGCCCACGACGACCAGCAGGTAGCTGCCGTGAGCCGCTCCCGCCACCGCGAGGACGTTGTCGAGCCCCATGACCGCGTCGGCGACGACGATCGTGCGCATCGCGCGCCAGAACGTCGCCGGCGCTGCGGCAGGGCCTTCCTCAACCGAGCCGACCGGCACGAGCAGCCGCCAGGCGATCCAGACGAGCAGCAGGCCGCCGGCGATGAGGAGTCCGGGGACCTGAAGCAGCCAGACGACCACCACCGTCATCAGGATGCGCACGCCGATCGCACCGAGCGCCCCCCAGACGATCGCGCGCCTGCGCAGCGCCGGCGGCAGGCTGCGGGCGGCCAGGGCGATGACGATGGCGTTGTCGCCGGCCAGGACGATGTCGATGACGACGATCGCCAGCAGGGCGGAAAGGAAGGCGGCGGGATCCATCGGAAGATTCTGCGAGACGGTGGTTCCGCGAGGATCGCGAATCGCGATCGATCGCGAATCTCGATCGATCGGATGGGGTCGCACCGGGGTCTTCGTGGCGAAGGTTTCCACGGCTCTGTCAGAATGGAGATCAGCGCGGTCTGCGGACCGCATCCGCAAAGCGGGAGTAGCTCGCGTTCCGGTTCGCCGGAACGTCCGATTCGTCGTCAGGACGGGCCGCGAGGCCCCGGCGCTTCGGGTGCGATCGGCACGAGCGAGACCTTTGCCTTCCCCTCTTCGAGGAACGGCAATGTCGACTCCGCTCACCTGCATCCCCCTGCGCCGCTACCTGCGCCACGGCACCTTGCCGCAGCTCGCTGCATTCGAGGCCGTCGTCCGGCTCGGCAGCGCGACCCGCGCCGCCGACGCGCTCTGCGTCGCCCAGCCGACGATCTCGGGACATCTGAAGAAGCTCGGCGCCACGCTCGGCGTGCGCCTGTTCGATCTCCACGGCAAGCGCCTCGTGCCGACTGCGGCGGCGCTCACCCTGCTCGAAGCGACGCGCGAGGTCTCGGCGGCCTTCGCGCGCTGCGAGGAGGCGCTCGATGCGCATCGCGGGCCCGGCCGATGACGCCTGCTGACCCGCTCCGTCCAGGGCGTCATTCCAATTGATGACTTATCGGCCTCGAACACCGTTGCGGGGGACGCCGGCACCCGGCCACGGTTCTACGCTCGCGGCCATGAACGATCCCTGGCCCCTCCTCGTCGCCGCGCTGTCCGGCCAGCGCACCACGATCCCGTCGTCCTGGCCGGTGCGAACCGTCCATCGACTCGACGCATACGCGTCGGCGGCTCGCGCCGCACAGCCGACGCAGCGGCACTCGCCCTATCCGCTCGCGCGCTAGCGGCCGACGGCGCTCTTCGCGTTCAGCTTGAACGCGATCATCGCCCGCAGCTTGTTGGGCAGCACCGGCTTGATGAGCAGGTGGAAGTCGTGCTCGACCGCTTCCTTGTCGTGCCCGGTCATGCTGCTTCCGGTGACGACGATCGCGGGCACCGCGGCCCCGAAGCACTCGCGCAGCGCAGCGATCGCGCCCACACCGGTCTCGCCGTGGCCGAGCCGGTAGTCGGTGATGATCAACGAGAGCTTCGCGAGAGCCGGGTCCTGGGCTCGTGCCCATTCGGCGGCCGTGCTGACGCTGGCGAACGACACGATGCGTGCGCCCCAGCCCGAGAGCAGCACCTCCAGACCCTCGCGTACCGCCGGCTCGTCCTCGACGATCACGATCAGGCGACCGTCGAGCGTGATGTCGATCGGCGCCTTGCCGGCGAAGGCGCGCCGGGCCGAGCGCGGACCGGTGCCGGGTGCAAGCTCGAGCGTGAACACCGTGCCGCGACCGGGCTCGGAGCGCAACGTCACCGGCGCGGCCATCAGGGCGCCGAGCCGCTTGACGATTGCCAGGCCGAGGCCGAGCCCCTTCTTCTGCTCGGCGGTGACCGCCGGCGCGTCCTGCACCTGATAGAACTCCTCGAAGACGCGCACGCGATCCTCCTCGCGGATACCGCTGCCCGTGTCCCACACCTGCACGAGCAGCCGGCCGCCGCGGCTGCGGCAGCTGACGAGCACCGAGCCGTCGCTGGTGTAGCGGATCGCGTTCGACACCAGGTTGCGCACGATCCGCTCGACCAGCAGCGGATCGGCAAAGGCGACGTGCCGGCCGCCGCGGATGCGCAACTCCAGACCCTTCTCGAACGCCGCCGGCTCGTAGTGCAGACGGATCTTCCGGAAGATCTCGTCGAGCTCGAAGTTGTCGGGGTTGACGTCGACGCCGCCGCTGTCGATGCGGGTGATGTCGAGCAGCTCCGAGAAGAGGCCCTCGAGCGCATCGACCGACTCGTTGATGCTGTTGACGAGCTGCGCCACCTCGGGCTCGTGGGTGCGCGCACGCAGCGCCTCGGCGAACAGGCCCATCGCGTGCAGCGGCTGGCGCAGGTCGTGGCTCGCGGCGGTGAAGAACTGGGTCTTCGCGCGGTTGGCGATCTCCGCCTCGTGGCGCGCCGCCTCGGCCACCGACTTCTCCGCGCGCAGCTGCACCGCGAGCCCTTCCGTCCGCAGCTTCAGCCCGACGATGCGTTCGAACGACTGCGCGTAGTTGCGGCCAAGAAGAAGCGTCATCGCCATCGCCACCGTCATCACGAGGGCGATCTGCCAGCCGAACGCCGGATCGTCGAGGGCGACGCGGGCGATCGCGGGCACGAACACGAGCAGCACGAAGACCGCGAACAGGCGGAACTGCGGCGCCAGGATCGGCACGCAGGCGACGCAAAAGGTGTAGACCACGATCACCAGCGCGAGCTGGTGCAGGCCGCCGCCGAACGGCCAGAACAGCCACGCCGCCGCCCCCCAGAGCGCACCGCCGGCGAGCACGCCGACGTGCCAGGTGCGCAGCCGCGCCGCCAGGCCGGCGACCGTCGACGGCTCGGAGCGCATGAAGTGCAGGGCGAGCCACAGACGCGCGACCCAGACGACCGCGAAGGTGGTGCCCCAGATCGCGAGCATTGCCAGCGGGGCGACGCCGGCGAAGATGAGCTCGATGACGATGGCGCCGATCGCGTGGCCGGTGAGCGAGGTGGCGTTGAAGGCGAACGTGCCGCGGACGTGGTCGCGCAGGACCAGGAAGTCGTCGAGCGGCGTGTCGCGGCTCAGCCGCGTCGGCTCGGCGCCGGCCGTGGGCCGGCCGGCGACGGCGCTCAATGCGCCGGACGCGAGAGCCACGGCGCGATCGCGCCCTGGCCCGACATCTGGCTCACGGCGAGGACGGCCTGGGTGCGCGAGTTCACGTTGAGCGCGCGCAGCACCGCGGCGACGTGGTCCTTCACGGTCTCGACCGACAGGTTGAGCTCGCGTGCGATCAGCTTGTTCGACTGGCCGCGCAGCAAGAGGCCCAGCACGTCGAGCTGGCGCGGCGTGAGCTTGACCGAGGCGAGCGCGTTCGGACGCAGGTTGCCCAGACCACCGGGCAGCGCCTGAAACGGTGCGGGTGCCATGCCGTGGCGCGGCGCATTGCCCGCAGCCACGTCGTTGCCGAGCGACGACGGCGGCACGTAGATGCCACCCGACATCACCACCCGCAGCGCCTCGGTCAGCGTTTCGTTGCTGGCGCGCTTGGGCACGAAGCCCATCGCGCCGAGGTCGATGGCGCGGATGACGTCGGCGCCGTGATCGGACGCCGAGACGACCACGATCGGGATCGCCGGCCAGCCGTTGCGCAGCTCGACCAGCACGTCGAAGCCGTCGGCATCGCCCAGGCGCAGGTCGAGCAGGACGAGGTCGAAATGCGGGTCGGCGGCGAGCGCCTCGCGCGCCGCACGCGCGCCCGGAACGCCGACCACCGAGACGTGGCTGCCGATGCCCTGGATCACGCCTTGCAGCGCCGTCAGGATCAGCGGGTGATCGTCGATCAACAGCACCTTCATGGCATCGGGCTCATGTATAGCGGCGGCCGACGGACTCGGCGATGCAGACCGGCTTGTCGCTGCCCTCGCGCTCCATCCGGACCTCGTAGGTGAGTTGCGCGCCGCCTTCGAGCGGCTCGAACTTCACGAGCTTGAAATGACCGCGCAGGCGACTGCCGCTCGGCACCGGCGCGGGAAACCGCACCTTGTTCAAGCCGTAGTTGACGCCCATGCGGGTGTCGCGAACCTGGATCGCGCTGGCCGACATCTCCGGCAGAAGCGAAAGCGTGAGGAAGCCGTGGGCGATGGTCGTGCCGAACGGCCCGGCCCGGGCGCGATCGGGATCGATGTGGATCCATTGATGGTCGCCGGTGGCATCGGCGAACAGACCGATGCGCTCCTGGGTCACCTCGATCCAGTCGCTGACCGCCGGCTCCTTGCCGACCTCATGCTCCAGCTCGGCGATCGTCGCGTAGGACTTCATGTTGGTTCGCTCAGTTGACCCAGATCGTGATCGGCTCCCACTGCTCTCGGTCGGCCTGGAACCGGGTCGAGGCGACGTCCCAGAGCGTCAGGCCGTGCGCGGCGAGGTGGACGTAGTTCTGGGTGTCGCGCAGGAATCCGATCAGCGGCACGCTCACGCTCTGCAGGAAGGTGCGGAGCTGGTCGGTCGAGATCGTGCCCTCGCGCGTGCGCATGCCGACGACGCCAATCTGCGTCTTCGCGTTGCGCCGGTTGGCGAGCAGGTCGGTGACGAACTCGTGCGTCGCGTGGATGTCGAAGATGCTCGGCTGGAGCGGGATCAACACCTTGTCGGCCAGCTTCATCACCTCGTCGAGGCGCTTGCCATGCAGGCCGGCCGGCGTGTCGAGGACGATGTGGGTCGTGCCTTTCGGCGGCCGGACGATGTCGTCGCGGCTCACTTCCCACGACGCGATCTTCGGCAGTCCCGACGGGCGCAACCCGAGCCAGATCTTCGACGACTGCTGGCGATCGACGTCGCCGAGCATGACCGACCTGCCGCGAGAAGCGAGGTAGCCGGCGAGGTTGGTCGACAGCGTCGTCTTGCCCACTCCACCCTTCGGGTTGGCGACCACGATCACCGGCATGCAGCGCTCCGTCCTCGTTTTGCGGGTATGTTAGCGGCGCCCGGCGCCCCCGCCATCCTGAATCACCAGCGGACTTGTCCCCATGGCCACCCCCGAATCGACCGCCTCCGCGGACCCTTCTGCACCCGGCGCCGAGGTCCTGGTCCTCGTCGCCCATCCCGAGATGGAGCAGTCGCGGGCGAACAGCCGGATGCTCGCGGCGGCGCGCAAGCTCCAGGCCGAGAGCGCCCCCGGACGGATCGAGGTGCGCGATCTCTACGCGCTCTATCCCGACTACCTGATCGACGTGCCGCTCGAGCAGTCGCGGCTCGCCGCCGCCCGGCTGGTCGTCTGGCAGCAGCCGATCCGCTGGTACGGCATGACGCCGCTTCTCAAGCTCTGGGTCGACGAGGTGCTCGCCTTCGGCTGGGCCTACGGTCCGGGCGGAGCGGCGCTGCGCGGCAAGGACCTCTGGCTCGTCGCCAGCACGGGCGGTCCGGAAGACTCGTACCGGCCCGACAGCTACAACCGCTATTTCTTCGACGCCTTCCTGCCGCCCTACGAGCAGACCGCGGCGCTGTGCGGCATGCGCTTCCTGCCGCCGCTCGTGCTGCACGGCGCGCACCGGGCGAGCGATGCCGACCTCGCGGCGCACGCGGCCACCTACGCAAAGCGGCTCGCCGACTATCCCGACTGGCCCGAGCTCGCGTTCGTCGAGGACTGCGTCGCCTGCGAGGTGCCGAGCGAGGCGCGGCCGGTCGACAAGTTGATGGAGGAAGCGGCCTAGGCCGGGCATCGCGCATGGAACACGCTTCCTGGCTCACCGGCAGCCTCGTCTACCTTGCCGCCGCCGTGCTCGCGGTGCCGATCGCGCGCTTTCTCGGCCTCGGCTCGATCATCGGCTACCTCGGCGCCGGCATCCTCATCGGCCCCTGGGGGCTCAAGCTCGTCACCAATCCCGAGGACATGCTGCAGATCGCCGAGTTCGGCGTCGTCCTGATGCTCTTTCTCGTCGGCCTCGAGCTCGAGCCGCAGCGCCTCTGGTCATTGCGAAAGCCGATCTTCGGCTGGGGAAATGTGCAGCTCATGGGCTCTTCGCTGCTGCTCGCCGCCATGGCGATCGCGAGCGGCATCGACTGGCGGCTCGCCGTCGTCGCGGCGATCGGCCTGGCGATGTCGTCGACGGCGATCGGCCTGGGCGTGCTTGCCGAGCGCAACGTCATGGCGACGACCTCGGGCGAGTCGATCCTGAGCGTCGCGCTGCTCCAGGACATCGCCGCCATCCCGATCCTCGCGCTCGTGCCCTTCCTGGCCGTCGTCAAGGGCGGAGCCGGCGGCGGCGGCTGGCTCGGCGCTGCGCAGGCGATCGGCACGATCGTCGCCATCATCCTCGGCGGACGTCTCCTGCTGCGCCCCGCACTGCGCTGGATCGCCGGCAGCGACACGCCGGAGATCTTCACCGCCGCGTCGCTCCTGCTCGTCGTCGCGACGGCGTCGCTGATGAATGCCGTCGGCCTGTCGATGGCGCTCGGCGCCTTCCTTGCCGGCGTGCTCCTCGCCGAGAGCGAATACCGGCGCGAACTCGAGACCGACATCGAGCCGTTCAAGGGCCTCTTTCTCGGCCTCTTCTTCATCGCTGTCGGCATGAGCATCGACTTCCAGGTCGTTCTCTCGCAGCCGTTCCTGATCGGCGCCGTCGTCCTTGGCTTCCTGGCCCTGAAGGCGGCGGTGCTCTGGGGCATGACGCGGCTGATGCCGATCCCGCAGCTCGAGCGGCCGGTTTTCGTCATCCTGCTCGCGCAGGGTGGCGAGTTCGGGTTCGTCGTCTTCCAGACCGCGACCCAGGCCGGCGTCATCACGGCCGAGGCCTCCTCCTTCCTGGTCGCCGCGGTCGCGATCTCGATGCTGCTGACGCCGATCCTGCTCGTCGCCTCCGACAGGTGGTGGATCCCTTTCCTCGCCGGCGGGCGCAAGCCCACGGCCGGGCTCGAGCTGAAGGAAGCGCAGCACAACCCGGTGATCATCGCCGGCTTCGGCCGCTACGGGCAGATCGTCGGCCGCATGCTGTTCGCCAACGGTGTGACGCCGACCGTGCTGGACCACGACGCCGAGGCCATCGAAGCGCTGCGCAAGTTCGGCTGGCGCGTCTTCTACGGCGACGCGACCCGGCTCGACCTGATGCGCACCGCCGGCGCCGGCGAGGCGCGGGTGATCGTGGTCGCGATCGACGACGTCGAGCAGAGCGTCGACTGCGCGAAGATGATCCGCAGCAATTTCCCCGGCGCGATCGTTGTCGCGCGGGCGCGGAACGTGCAGCACTACTACGAGCTCTTCGAGCTCGGCGTGACGCTGATCGAGCGCGAGACGCTCGACTCGGCGCTGATGAGCGCGAGGAGCGCGATGGAGCAGCTCGGCTGGCAGCCGCACCAGGCGCGCAATCTGGCCCTGCGCTTTCGCCGCTACAACGTCGCGCAGCTCACCGCGCTTGCGCCGCACAGGAAGGACGAGGCGCGCCTCGTCGCCGCGGCCAAGCAGGGCCGCCAGCAGCTCGAGGAACTCTTCGCGATCGAGCGCCATCAAGCCGCCGAGCGCCAGGCGCGCGCTGGCTGGAGCGGGTCGGTCGAGCCTTAGCGCCGCCGACCGACGTCACCGGCTCGGGGCTGAACCTCTACGACCGGGCGGGCGGCCTCGCGTCATTCGATCCGGCACGCCTCCTCGAAGCTCAGCCGCGGGCTGCGCGCGAAGATCTTGCCTGGATCGCCATGGCCGACGCTGCAGATGAAGTTCGTCCTGACGGTCGTGCCGGCCCAGAAGGCCTCGTCGATCTTGGCGGAATCGAAGCCGCTCATCGGTCCGCAATCGAGGCCGAGGGCGCGCGCAGCGAGGATGAAGTAGCCGCCCTGGAGGCTTGAGTTGCGAAAGGCCGTGGTGTCGGCGAATTCCTTCTTGCCGATGAACCACGACCTCGCGTCGGCATGCGGGAAGAGCTGCGGCAGCTTCTCGTAGAACGCGTAGTCGGTGCCGATGACGGCGGTGACCGGCGCCGAGCGGGTCTTCTCGACGTTGCCCGGCGACACGCAGGCCAGAAGCTTCTCGCGCGCGGCCGGCGTGCGCACGAAGACGATCCGTGCCGGTGACGAATTGGCCGAGGTGGGCGCCCATTTCATGAGGTCGTAGATCTGACGCAGCTGGGCGTCGCTCACGGGCT
Source organism: Caldimonas sp. (assembly GCA_039935975.1). GTDB lineage: Bacteria > Pseudomonadota > Gammaproteobacteria > Burkholderiales > Burkholderiaceae_C > Schlegelella_A. The sequence goes on along the minus strand of JBDTJD010000012.1, from coordinate 17,476 downwards.
CGGCGGTGAAGCCGTTCTGCGTGCGGGCGTCGTCGAAAAGCTGCTCGGTGGTGATGTTCATCGAAGGGGCGGTGAAAACCGCGATGCGTTGGCGATCGCCGGATTCTCGGGCGCGACCGATGCCGAGGCACGAAGGGATTCGTCGGCAGCGTTCGCTCACGCTGAAGGATCGTTCGACAATCGCGCCATGTTCTCGCCCACCCAGGCCGACGTCCGCGGCTTCTTCGTCGAGGCGCGCAGGAAGCGCCGCGATCGACTGCCGCTGACGCCGCTCGAGACGATCGGCGCAGACTGGATCGACGCGCATCCGGAATACGACGCCGACATCGTCGCCGCCGCCGCGCCTTCGGAGCCTGCCGCGTCGCAGGGGGACCGCGAGAACCCTTTCCTGCACCTGTCGATGCACCTGTCGATCAGCGAGCAGCTCGCGATCGACCAGCCGGCTGGCATCCGCCAGGCCTTCGAGCTCCTGGCTCGTCGCCTCGGCTCGCAGCATGCGGCCCAGCACGAAGTGATGGAATGCCTCGGCCGCATGCTCTGGGACGCCCAGAAAGGCGGCACACCGCCCGACGGCGAGGCCTACGTCGATTGCGTGCGCCGACGTGCGACGCGGTCGTGAGACGGCGCGGCGATGACGGCGATTCGACCGTGATCTCGAACCGCCGCCTGCCGGCGCTGGAAGGCGCCCTTCTCGCGCTCCTCGCCGCCGTGCTGTTCGGTGCGAGCACGCCGCTCGTCAAGCGCTACGGCGTCGGGCTCGGGCCGTTCACCACCGCTGCGCTGCTCTACGCCGGTGCGGCGCTGGTCGGCGCGCTCTCGACGCGCGGTGTCGAGCGAGAGGCCAGGCTCGTCCGCACCGACCTGCGCCGTCTTCTCGCGATCGCCGCGTGCGGCGCCGTGATCGGCCCGGTCGCGCTTGCCTGGGGTCTGCAGCGGGCGAGCGCCACCGGCGCATCGCTGCTTCTGGCGCTCGAGGTCGTGTTCACTGCACTGCTCGCCCGCCGTCTGTACGGCGAATCGATCGATCGCCGAGTCGGCGCCGCGATCGTGCTGATCGGCGCCGGCGCCGTGCTGCTGGTCGCCCACGGCAGCGCGGGCGCGGGAACCGCTGCCGGTCTGCTGGCCGTGGTCGTCGCGACGGCGGCCTGGGGCCTGGACAATGCCCTGTCGCGCAGTCTCGCCGAGCGCGACCCGGGGCAGGTCGTCGGTGCCAAGGCGGCGCTCGGCGTGCTCGCCTCGGCGCTTCTCGCGCTGCTGATCGGTGAGCCGCTGCCCGGCGCTACGGCGGCGCTCGCCCTGTTCGCCGTCGGCGCCACCGGCTACGGCCTGAGCCTGCGCTTCTACCTTCTCGCCCAGCGTGCCTTCGGCGCGGCGCGCACCGGATCCGTGTTCGCGTTCGCCCCGTTCATCGGTGCGGCGATCGCCTTCGCCCTCGGCGACCGCGCCGGCGACGCCTGGCTCGCCGGCGGCGGCATCCTGATGCTCGCGGGCATCGTGCTGCACCTGTCGGAACGTCACGACCACGAGCATGTCCACGACGCGCTCGACCACGAGCATGCCCATCGGCACGACGATGGCCACCACCTGCATGCTCACTCCGTGATGCCCAACCGAGCGCACAGCCATCGCCACGTGCATCGACCCACGCGACATGGCCACGCCCACGTGCCCGATGCGCATCATCCGCACCGGCACTGACCGGTACATGCTTCAGGCGCAGGGTTACTCGGTCGGGCGGACCATCCCCGGGTTGGAGATGGAGGCACCATGTCGCGATTCGCCATCGAGGAGTTGTTCCCGCTGACCGACGGCACCACGGTCGACCTGCGGCCGCAGTGGAACGTCGACGGCAGGACGATCGTCTTCGAGCGCCGTACGGCGACCGGGTCGATGCTGCTTCGCGCCCACCTGCGCGGATCGCGCCTGTCGGAAGTCGAGCCGCTCGACCTCTGCAACCGCGACGCGACGCTCGCCCAGGGCCGCGCCGCGTTCTTCGGCCATGACGACTTCGCCTTCGTCAGCAACCGGTCGGGATCGCCCGCGGTGTGGCGGGCCGACCTCGGCAAGGGCCTGCTGGAACAGCTCACGCTGCCGTTCGCCGACGAGTCCGACCACGGTCCGACGGCGCGACCGGACTCCGACGGGCACTTCGCGTTCTTCCGGATCGTCGGCGCCGGCAGGCCCCATCTTTTCGTGGGCCGGCTCGGCGAGACCAACCAGCCCCTCGCGACCGGGCGCTCGGACGGAGATCAACCGTGGTTCATGCCGGGAGCCGGGACACTGGTCTTCCACTCCGTTCGAGACGGCGACCACGGCATGTTCGAGCGGGACGTGGACGGGCCGGCTCCGGCGCGCAGGCTCGCGCCGACGGACGAGGCCACGGCGTTCGTGACGCCCTTTCCGTCGCCCGACGGCCGCCATGTCGTCTTCGCCAGCGCGGCGACGGGTGTCAGCCAGATCTACGTGATGGGCATCGACGGCAGCGACCGCCAGCAGCTGACCTTCGACCCGGAGCCGGCGTGCTTTCCCGCGTGGGCACCGCACGGCGACGACATCGTCTTCGCGCGCGGCGAGCCGCAACGGCCGGCGGGCGGCCTCTTCGTGATGCGTCTTCGTCGCGTGTCCGAAGGCGCACAGCCTGCGCGCACCGACGCCGCGGCCGTGGCATCGCAGTGATCGCCTAGTTGCCGACCAGCCCGCGCCGGATCGCGTAGACCGTCATCTCGGAGTTGTTCGCGAGGCCGAGCTTCTCGAGGACGCGGGCGCGGTACACGCTCACCGTCTTCGGGCTCAGCATCAGCTCCTCGGCAATGTCCGAGAGGCGCTTGCCGGAGGCGATCATCACGAGCGTCTGCATCTCCCGGTCGGAGAGCTTGTCGTGGGCGTTCTCCACCGTCGGCGTCGTCAGGCTCTCGACCAGCATCTGGGCGATCTCGGGCGTGACGTACTTGCGACCCTGCGACACGGTGCGCACGGCACTGACGATGAGCGCCGGGTCGCCACCCTTGTTGACGTAGCCGAACGCGCCGGCACGCAACGCGCGGATCGCGTACTGGTCCTCCGGATACATCGAGACGACGAGGACGCGCATCGCCGTCGTCTCGTCCTTGAGCGCGTGCAGGACGTCGAGCCCGCTTCGGCCGGGCAGGTTGATGTCGAGCACCAGCACGTCGGCGCTCTTCTCGCGCATCAGGCTGCGCAGCTCGCCGTAGTCGCCCGCCTCGCCGACGACCTCGATGTCGGGCGCGTCGGAGAGCGTGTCGCGGATGCCGCGCCGGATGAGGGCGTGGTCGTCGCAGAGAAAGACTTTGATCATGGGGGGTCTAGACGTCCGCCCATTGACTGGCGTCGTAGGACTTGTCGGGAGGCTCGGGCTCGTAGGCCGGCTCGGGCACGTCGAGCGGCACCGAGAGAATCAGCGTCGTGCCCTGCGAGCCGCTCGACAGGTCGATCCAGCCGCCCACGGTCGTCGCCCGCTCGTGCAGGCCGCGGATGCCGAACGAGCGCGCCTTGGCGAGGTCTTCCTGGCTCAGACCGCGGCCGTTGTCGCTGATCTCGAGCGAGAGCACGCCGCCGGCCAGAGAAAGGTCGATGCGCACCCGCGTCGCCTGCGCGTGCTTGCTGATGTTGGTGAGCGCCTCCTGGGCCGTGCGGTAGGCCACCAGCGGCACCCCGGCCGGCAGCTCGGGGAGCTGCTTGGGCATGCGGATCTGGCACTCGGTGCCGGTGCGACGCTCGAAGCGAAGGGCGATCCAGTGCAGCGCCGCGGCCAGGCCCTGCTCGAGGATCGCGGGCCTCAGGTTGTGCATGATCCGCTGGCTCGACTCGACCGCATGCGTCACCGTCTCGATCGCGGACTGCACGCGCGAGACGATCTGGGGCGAGCTCGAGTGGCGCGCGATCCAGGCGAGGTCGAACTTGAGCGCGGTGAGCGAGCCGCCGACATCGTCGTGGATCTCGCGCGCGATCGCCGCGCGCTCGTGCTCGACGCTCGTCTGCAGGTGCTGCGCGAGCTCGTGCAGGCGCTGCTTCGATTCGACCAGGTCGCGATCGGCCTTGACACGCGCCCGCCGGGTCTCGGCGGCGTCGACCGCATGCAGCAGGGCGGGGACGAGCCGGGCGAGGTTGTTCTTCTGCAGGTAGTCGCTGGCGCCGTTTCGCATCGCCTCGACCGCGGTCTCGTCACCGATCTCGCCCGATACGAGCACGAACGGAATCTCGCGCATGCTCGCCTTGAGCAGCTCGAGCGCGAGCAGGCCCGAAAAGCCCGGCAGGTTGTAGTCGGAGACGACCAGGTCCCAGGACTCGTCGAGTGCCTCGAGAAACGCGTGCTCGGAGTCGACGCGACGCGTCTGCGCGTTGAGGCCGCCGCGTGCGAGGTGGGCCAGGAGCAGCTCGTGATCGAGTTCCGAGTCCTCGAGATGAAGGACCCGGAAAACGCGGTCCTTGGTCTGCGTCGGCATGGCGACAAGTATGCCGCCGACCTCTTCGCGTCACCGTGACGCAAGGCCCGATTCGCCCGGGCCTCGCGAGCGATTTCGACCGCTTGCGTCTACAAATTCGCGCTCTTCGGACTACAGTTTCCCGGGCTACAGATCGGCGGCCTGGCGCAGGGTCTGCACCACCGGGCGCCTGAGCACCTCGCGCAGCCCCCACCAGCCGGCGGCGAGCGCGAGCGCGGCGCCCACGACGGCGCCGGCGAGCGGCACCCACGGCGACGGGTTCCAGCTGAACTCGAACACGTAGCGCGCAAGCGCCCAACTGACGGCGATGGCCGCGAGCGAGGCGAGCAGGCCCGCGAGCGCGCCGACGCCGAGCAGCTCGGCGCGCTGCACCTGCGCGAGGAGCTTGCCGCTCGCGCCGAGCGCGCGCATCACGGCGAACTCGCGCGCCCGCGCCTCGCGCGTCGCGCTGACCGCGGCGAAGAGGACGACGAGGCCGGCCGCGAGCGTGAAGCCGAACAGGAACTCGACCGCGCGCACGACCTGGTCGAGGACGCGCTGGACCTGTGCGATCGACGCCGAGACGTCGATCGAGGTGATGTTCGGGAAGTCGCGGCTCAGCCCGTTGTCGAAGCCCGGCGTCGCGGGTGCGCGATAGGCCGCGATGTAGCTGACCGGCGCGTCGACGATCGTCGCGGTCGGAAAGAGGACGAAGAAGTTGACCCGCATCGACGACCAGTCGACCTTGCGGATGCTGCTGACGCGGCCCTCGATCGACATGCCGCCGACGTCAAAGCGCAGTGTGTCGCCGAGCTTCAGGCCGAGCGTCTCGGCCATCCCGTCCTCGATGCTCAGGCCGCCCTTCTCATCGTCGGTCCAGCGGCCCGACACGACGTCGTTGTGCGGCGGCAGGGTCGCGCTGTGGCTGAGGTTGAACTCGCGGTCGACGAGGCGATGCGCGCGCGGCTCCGGAAAGTCGTCGGGGACGATCGCCTTGCCGTCGATGCCGACGAGCCGGCCGCGGATCATCGGGAACCAGTCGTAGCGCGTCACGCCGGCAGTCTTCAGCCGCGCCTGGAAGGCGTCGGCCTGCGGCGGCTGGACGTTGATGACGAAGCGGTTCGGCGCATCCTTCGGCGTCGCTTGGCGCCAGCTCGAGATCAGGTCGGTGCGCAAGAGCGCCAGCAGGATCAGCGCGAGCAGGCCGACCGAGAGCGCCGACACCTGCAGCACCGCGAACGCCGGCCGGGCGGCGAGCTGGCGCGTCGCCAGCACGAGCCAGCGTGGCGCGCGCGCCTCGGGCACCGATCGGCGCAGGAGCACGAGCGCGCCCCAGGAGCAGAGCGCGAACAGGAGAACGGCGCCGGCGAATCCGCCGACGGCGATCAAGCCGAGCTTCGGATCGCGGGCGACGCCCAGGAGAAGGGCCGCGAAGCCGAGAGCGCCCGCGCCAAGGACGGCGAGCGACGCCGGCTTCATCGACCCGACGTCGCGCCGGATGACGCGCAGCGGCGGCACGCGCGCGAGCTGCAGCACCGGCGGCAGGCCGAAGCCGAGCAGGAGCGTGAAGCCGACGCCGGCGCCGAAGAGCGCGGGCCACGCGCTCGGCGGCGGCAGCACCGCCTCGACCAGGCCTGCGAGCAGCCAGACGAAGACGTAATGGACGGCGAAGCCGAGGATCAGTCCGGCAACGCTCGCGAGCAGGCCGACGAGCGCGAACTCGATGACGTACTGGAGCGCGATCGTCTTCTGGGGCAGGCCGAGCACCCGCAGCATCGCGCAGTCGTCGAGATGGCGGCCGGCGAAGTCGCGCGAGGCGATGCCGACCGCGACGGCCGCGAGCAGCGCGGCGAGCAGCGCGACGAGGTTGAGGAATTTCTCGGCACGGTCGAGCGTCTGGCGCATCTCGGGCCGGCCGGTGGCGAACGACTCGACGCGCACGCCGCGCAAGGCCTTGTCCTTGATCTCGGTGTCGACCCAGTCGGTGAAGGCCGCGACCTTGGCATCGTCGCCGACGCCGGGCGCGGCGACGGCGAAGCGGTAGCCGATCCGGCTCGCCGGCTGCACCAGGCCGGTCGACGGCAGGTCGCCCTCGTTCAGCATCACACGCGGCGCGAAGCTGGAAAAGCCGGTGCCGCGATCGGGTTCGATGACGATGACGCGAGAGATCTTCAGGCTCGCGTCGCCGAGCAGGAGCGTGTCACCGACGGCCAGGCCGAGCGAGTCGAGCACGGCCGCGTCGACCCACGCCGTGCCGGGCGCGGGCGAGGACGCGACGTCGCTCTCCTTCGAGCCGGCGGCGCCCGCGCGCACGCGCAGCTTGCCGCGCAGCGGATAGGTCGCGCTCACCGCCTTCACGCTCACCAGCCGGGTCGCTCCACCCTTGTCGTCGGGTGCGCGTCCCATGCTCGGGAAGTTCGCGGTGGTCGCGGTCGCAAGGCCGAGCGCGCGCGCCTTGAGGATGAAGCTCGTCGGCGCCGGCTGGTCGGTCGAGACGATGGCGTCGCCACCGAGCATCTGGCGCGCGTCGCGGGCGAGGCCGCCGTTGATCCGGTCGGCGAAGAAGCCGACCGCGGTCAGCGCGCCGACGGCGAGCGTCACCGCGACGACGAGCAGTCGCAACTCGCCGGCGCGGAAGTCGCGCAGCAGCTGGCGCCAACCGAGCTGCCATGCCGAAGGTGCACGAGGCACAGGATCCGTCGGCACGGCAACGGCGGTGGCCAGGGGGGTCATCGAGCCGAACTTACACGAGTCGTGAACGCTGCGTACAGGCCGCCTGAATAGACCGGCGATCGGGCGGTGCTCCAATCGCAGGATGCGCTCCCCCCTGCCTTCGATCTTCGTCTCCCACGGCTCGCCGATGCTCGCGCTCGAGCCGGGCGAGGCCGGCGCGTTCATGAAGCGCCTGGGCCCGGCGCTCAGTGCCACGTTCGGCAGGCCGAAGGCGATCGTCAGCGTTTCGGCCCACACCACGGCTCGCCGCCCGGTCGTTCTCGCCGCACCGGGCCACGCTGCGGTCTACGACTTCGGCGGCTTCGACCCCGAGCTCTTCACGCTTCGCTACGACGCGCCCGGCGATCCGGCGCTCGCCGCGCGCGTCGTCGCGCTCGTGCGCTCGGCCGGCATCGCAGCCGAGAGCGTCGACCAGGGCGGCCTCGATCACGGCGCCTGGACGGCCTTGCGCTATCTCTTCCCGGCGGCCGACATCCCGGTGGTTCCGCTCGCCTTCGTGCCCAGCGACTCGCCGGCCAGACAATTCGCGCTTGGCGAGGCGCTGGCCTCGCTGGCGGCCGACGGCGTGCTCGTCCTCGGCAGCGGCAGCATCACCCACAACCTGCGCCGCGTGTTCTCCGGCGGTGGCCTGCATCCCGACAAGGCGCAGCCCGAGGTCCCCGAATCCGCGGCCTTTCGAGGCTGGATCGCCGATCGCTCGCGCGCAGGCGACTGGGATGCGCTCTTCGACTATCGAGCCGAGGCGCCGCATGCCGCCGACATGCATCCGACCGACGAGCACCTGCTGCCGTGGTTCGTCGCTGCGGGTGCCGGGGGGCGCGTCGCGCCGCCGGCGCGCGTGCACGACGGCGTGACGATGGGCAGCCTCGGCATGGACGCGTATGCGTTCGGCCCGTCGGCGGGCGCGCTCGCCGACGCGCTCGGGGCCCGCGAGCCGCAGCCGGCGTAGCCGCGGCCGCGCGCGGCGCTACTTCATCCGCACGTAGCGGCCGTCGAAGACGACGGTCCAGATCTTGCCGCCGTCGCCCGACGATTCCCAGAGCTGTCGCACCGAGCCGTCGGCCGCCGGCGTCCAGGTGATCCGCTGCACGACGGTCGCCTTCGGATCGCTCGCCGCCGGCGACGATGCCGACATCACCATGCTGCCGTCGCTCATTGCGCCGGCAAGGATCAGAAGCGTGCCCCCGTTGTCGACCCAGGTCTGGTGCCAGCGCCGGTCGGCGCGGTCGTACATGTTGAGGCTCTTGCCGGTCACGTTGCCGGTGCCGGTCCATTGCTCGAGCAGTGCGCAGCCGTCGGCGATGAGCTCGATCCGGTTCTCGCCGACCTTCTTGCCGGCGCGCCCGAAGACCTCCCACGTGCCGACCCAGAAATCGAACTGGCGATGCTCGGGCGCGGCGCAAGGCGGTGCCGGCGCAGCCGACTGAGCCCACGTGCCGCTCGCCAGGGTCGCCGCCGAAAAGGCTGCGGCCAGGACCGAAGCGAATCGAGAGCAGCGCGCGAAGCGCGGCGGACGGCGCAGACGTCGGTCCATGTCCATCGAGGCCTTCTCGCTGGTTGTCGAGGTTCCCGCCATCAACGCCTATCGCCTAGGACGAGGTGCCCGGGCCCTTGCGCATCCAGCGCAGGTTCGCCTCCGAGAGCCGCTCCGGCACGAACACCTCCTCGGCCCGACGCCGCACCGGCGCAGGAGGCGGCGCCGGCGCGGCCCGCGTTTCGTGGGGCGGCTCGGAGTCGAAGGTCGGCACGTTTGGCGACACGAGGTCGGCGCCCGAGAGGTCGGACGGCAGCGTCGCCGAAAGCGGCGAGACCCCCGTGCCGCGTCCGTGCGCGACATGCAGGTCGAGCCCCGGCACCGCGCGGCCGTCGCCGAGCACGCGCAGCAGGGCATGCTCGAGCCGCGCCACCTTGAAGACGCGCGGCTTCTTGGTGCGGCCGTCGACGAGATAGAGCACGTACGGCGGCATGGCCCGGGCGAGATCGGTGCGGCCTTCCATGAGCGCGTCGAAGCGGTCGAGCACCGCGTAGGTCAGCTCTTCGTAGAGCTGGTCGAGCTCGGCCGGATCGGCGCTGTTGACCCACCAGTGGTTGAGCACCAGGAAGGCAGCCGTCTCGCGCAGGTTGTCGTCGGCCGACACGCAGGCGTACAGGACGGCGGAGGCCTGCGAGACATGAATGTCGCCCGGGTCGGCCGGGCCGAGGTAGATGTCCCACGTGCCGACGACGCGATGGTCGTGCTTGACCTCGACGTGAAGGCCAAACGGACCGGGGCCGGCATCGAGGAGCTGGTCGAGGAGCGCCGCGAACGGCGTCGTGACCGGCGGCGGCGTGCCGCGCCGCGCGGCCGGATGCGCGCGGCCTTCGGTGCGACTGGCGTCGACGGTGCGCACCCTGAACGGCAGCTCGATGTCGACCGGCGCGGGCGGCGGCAACACTGCCGCATCGGCCGGCGCGACCGGTTTCAGCGCCGCGAGCGCCGCAACGATCGCCGCTTCGTCGAGCGGCAGCGATTCGGTGAGGGTCGGCAGGTCCGGTCGTTCCCTCGACTCGGTGGCTCTCATCGTCGGTCCCTTGCAGATCGGTTCCCGTGGAGCACCCCGGGGAACGGACAGGCCGCACCCTACCACCATCGCCAGCCGGCGCGAAGGCGGGGGGACCGCGAACCCGGGGATCCTGCCCGGACGGCGCTTGGGCGCCGGCGGACGGCTGCGCTCCGATCAGCGGCGGTCGGCTCCGGAACCCGTCTTGTCTGCGCCCAGTGCCACCACATTGTCGACGGGGAGCTCGGCCTCGACCCGGATGAGCTGCCCCTGCACGGTCGCACCGACGTCCATCTGCAACTGGCGATAGCGGATCGTGCCGATGACGCGCGCGTCGGACTGCAGCTCGAGGCGATGCTCGATGTCCAGATCGCCGACGACGGTGCCGTTGATCACGGCATCGCCGCTGCGCACCATGCCTTCGATGCGGCCCTTCGCCGCCAGGACGAGTAGCGTCGGCGCGGCGGCGTCGCCGGTCCGCCCGCAGAGGTTGCCGCGCAGCCGGCCGTCGATGCGCAAGCCGCCGGAGAAGACGAGATCGCCGTCGATCTCGACGTCGTCGGCAATCAGGGTCGACAAGGCGGCCATCTTGATGAACGGGCGCTTCCTGGACAGAGCGAACATGGTGAGGTCTCCTGGTACGCGGCTAGCGCTTGCCCTCGCGGGCCTTGCGAAAGAAGGCGAGTTGCTCCTGCGACTCGGCGAGCTGCTGGTTCAAGACGTCGATCTGGCGCTCGAGCTCCCGACCCCGCGCCTGCGAGAGGCGCAGCGCAAGGCCGCCTTGCTCGATCTGCTCGAGCTGGGTGCGCACCTCGGCGGGCGACGCGGCAGGCGCCGGCGGCGGGGCGATCCGGCTCTCGCGCCAGAGCCAGCCGCCGACCGCCCCCGACCCGAGCGCGAGCGCGAGCACCGCGCTGTCGAGCCAGCCGCGACCGGCGCGGCGCGGTGCGACGACCAGGCCGGTCCGGCTCAGGCGCTGCGATGCGGTGCGCCGGAATTCGATCGCCATGGCGAGGCGGCGGCTCACAGGCCGGCGAGATAGCGCCTCGGATCGACCGCACCCCCCGCGCGCAGCACTTCGAAGTGCACGTGCGGTCCGGTCGAGCGGCCGGTCGAGCCGACGATCGCGATGCGCTCGCCGGGGGTCACGACCTCGCCCGTGCGCACGAGCAGCGCGGAGGCGTGCGCGTAGCGCGTCGTCAGGCCGTTGCCATGGTCGATCTCGACGACGCCGCCGAAGTCGCGCCTGAAGCCGGCAAAGGCGACGACGCCGCCGGCCGCCGATGCGATCGGCGTGCCGGTGCGCGCGGCGAAGTCGAGGCCGGCATGGAAGGCCATCGTGTGGGCGAAGGGATCGAGGCGGTTGCCGAAGGTCGACGTGAGCGCGGCGCCCGCGACCGGCAGGCGCGACGGCAGGAACATGAGCTCGAGCGAGCGCTGTGCCGCCGTGCCGGCCAGGGTCGCGATGCGACGCTCGACGCGGTCGACCTGCGCGTCGAGGGCATCGAGCTCCGCGGGCTCCGCACGCGGCGCAAGAAGCGGCCCGCCGCTCGGGCCGTCGGGCTGGACCGGCGGCGGCGCCCGGTCGGGAGGGGTCACGCGATCGGGACGAGCGACGCTCGCCGGCGGCGCCTCTCCAGCCGGGCTGCCGAGCCGCCTGCTCAGCTGTGCTGCTTCGTTCTCCAGGCGAAAGAGGCGACCCGAGATCGCGCCGACCTGCTCGAGCGTGAAGGGCGCAGGCTGCGTCGGCAGCGCGAGCACCGGCGCGACGGGCACGGCCTTCGCGACGGGCTCCGCGATCCAGTAGCCGAGCGCACCGCCCGAGGCGAGCAGCGCCAGCGCTGCAGCGCCGGCGAGCGCGATCAGCGGCCGCACCGGCAAGGTCCTGACGCGCGACCGACTGGTCGCGCCGGTGGCAATCATCACGAAGGCCATGGCTTCTCCTCGGCAGGCGAAACGGCATTCGGCCGGCTCGCTCACCCTCATCCTAGGGACGCTTTGCGGATCGGCCCTCATCTCGCCCTGCAACGGTTTGTTCCGGGCCGAACCGTTGGGTGAAGTTCACGGCGTCGTCGCGCGAGGTGTGCCCATTCGTTGCGGTTCGAAAGCGAAATGCCCGAGTTGCAACGATCCGGCGAACCACTCGATGGCAGTCCAGATCCCGCCGACCCGGAACTGGCGCGAATCGACGAACGAAGCGGGCTCAGGGTTTTCGCGGCGCCCGGACCGGAAGAAGTCGGGATGTCCGGGGGTTTTCGGAAGCAGCGCTCGGGCGTATTGTGGGAATCGCCCGACAAGCGGCCCCCGCCCTGTCGGACACCTGCTTTCGATCGAACACTCTAGCCTCGGAGGCATGCAGATCTTGGAATCACTGGACGCCGTCAATTGGCGAAGCCGCTGCGCGCAGCGGATCGCCGAGCTCGACAACGATCTCTCGCCGATCGAGGCCGAGCGTCTCGCGAAAGACGTCTATGCGTTCGAGCGAACGCGGGCGATGACGCCCGAGGCGGCGGCGGAATTCGTGGCGATCGAGATGAGCCGTCCGGACCGCCCGCCCTTCGAGCGGCGCGCGACGGCGCGCTGAGGCGCGGCTGCGCTCTGGCCAGCGCAGCCTGCCCATGAACCTGCTCCGCAAGCTCGGCATCGCCGCGCTGCTCGTGGCGCCGTTTTCACCGTCGCTCGCGACCTGTCCGCCAATGGCGGCGTCGAAGAGTTCGCTGCTCGCACTGAAGAGCGCCGACTGGGTGCTCGCGGACGACCGAAACCGTCAGGCCCTGGCTCTCGCGTTGCTCGACTGCCTCGGCGACGCCGACCCCGTGCTGCGCGACGATCTCGCTTTCGGCGCACTTTCGTACTGGCTGCGCGCCAGGCAGATCGCGCCCGCGACGATGCAGTCGATCCGCCTCGCGCTGCTGCCGAGGATCGATCCGGCGGCCCACCACACGGCGGGGTTCGGGCCGCCGTTCGCCGCGCTGGTGCTGGCCGAGATCGCTCGGGCCGATCGCCTCCAGCCTTTCCTGTCCGGGAAAGAGCGCGACCAGCTCGTGCGCGCCGGCGCGGCCTACCTCGCCTCGGTGCGCGACTACCGCGGCTTCGACGCACGCGACGGCTGGCACCACGGCGTCGCCCACGGCGCCGACCTGATGCTGCAGCTGGCGCTGAATCCGGCGCTCGCGCGGGACGAGGTCGACTCGATCCTCGCCGCCGTCGCGTCGCAGGTGATCGCCGCCGACGCGCACTTCTACATCTACGGCGAAGGTGAGCGCCTGATGGCGCCGGTGTTCTACATCGGTCGGCGCGCCCTGCTGAGCGAAGACGAGTGGAACGCGTGGTTCGTCGCCCTCACGTCGAGGCGGCAGAAGCCGGCCGCGCCGACCCAGGCCTCGCTCGCCGCCAACCACGACCTCGCGGCCTTTCTCCTGCCGCTCTACGCCTCTTTGCGAGAGAGCGGCGACGCGCAGATGCAGGCGCGGATGCTGCCTGCCGTTGCCGCGGCGCTGAAGACGCTCGACTGACTCGGTCGGTTCAGGTCGCCGCGCGGGCCACGAGATCGGCGTCGATTCCCGACGCTCGTGCAGACGCGGGCCGGGCGCCGACGCGGGCGATGTAGCCCGCGACGACCGGCGTCTCGGGCACGAGCTTGAACATCGTCGTCCAGCGCAGCGCCGTGCCCCACAGGACGTCGGCCGCCGTGAAGCGCTCGCCGAGCAGCCACGGGCCGCGGGCGAGCTGGTCGGTGAGCGTCTTCAGCATGGTGTCGTAGTCACCGTAGGGCGAGGTCGACGCGGGCGCCGGCTCGCGCTTCATTGCCTTGTCGATCAGCGCGGGCTCGAACGCGGAGCCGTAGTAGAAGAGCCAGCGCAGGTACGGCCCGCGCAGCGGGTCGCCGATCGCCGGCGTGATTCCAGCCTCGGGATACAGGTCGGCGAGGTAGGCGTAGACGGCACCCTGCTCGGTGACGAGCGCCCCGTCGTGAAGGATCGCCGGCACCTTTCCCATCGGGTTGATGCGGAGGAAGTCGGGTTTGCGCTGGTCACCCTGCTTCAGGTTCAGGACGTGCAGCTCGTAGTCGGCACCGAGCTCCTCGAGCAGGACAAGCGCGCCGGCCGAGCGCGACTGCGGCGCATGGAACAAGGTGACGTGGCGGGTGTTCATGAGGCGAAGACGCGATCGAGTTGTGCTGTCCAGCGCGCCTTGTCGGCAGGCGGGGCGAAGCTCGCGTCGAAGCTGTTCTTCGCGAGGGTATGGGCCTCGGCGGCGCCGAGTTGCGGGAGGGCCTCGAAGGTGGCCAGGAAGTTGTCGTTGACGTAGCCACCGAAATAGGCCGGATCGTCGGAATTCACCGTCGCCTTGATGCCGCGGTGCAGGAGGTCGGCAAGGTTGTGATCGGCCAGCCGGTCGAAGACGCGCAGCTTCAGGTTGGAGAGTGGACAGACGGTGAGCGCGATGCCTTCGCGCGCAAGGCGCTCGACGAGCGCCGGGCTCTCGACGCAGCGCACGCCGTGGTCGATGCGCTCGGCGTGGAGCAGGTCGAGCGCGCTCTCGATGTATTCCGGCGGCCCCTCCTCGCCGGCATGGGCGACGCGATGCAGGCCGAGCCGTTCGGCCTCGGCGAAGACCCGAGCGAACTTCTCCGGCGGATGACCGCGCTCGCTGCTGTCGAGACCGACGCCGATGAAGCGATCGCGATACGGCAGGGCGTCGCGCAGCGTCGCGAGCGCCTCGTCCTCGCTCAGATGGCGCAGGAAGCAGAGGATGAGATCAGCGCTCACGCCGAGCTCGGAACCGGCGCGCTCGCAGGCAGCGGCGAGCCCGCGGATCACGACGCCGATGTCGACGCCGCGCGCCGTGTGCGTCTGCGGATCGAAGAAGATCTCGGCGCGAACGACATGGTCGGCGGCGGCGCGGTGGAAGTACGCCATCGCCATCGCCTCGAAGTCGCGCTCGTGCAGGAGCACGCTCGCGCCGGCGTAGTAGATGTCGAGAAAGCTCTGCAGGTCAGTGAAGGCGTAGGCCGCGCGCAGCGCGTCGACGCTCGGATAGGCGAGCGCGACGCCGTTCTTCTTCGCGAGCTCGAAGATCAGCTCGGGCTCGAGCGTGCCTTCGATGTGCAGGTGCAGTTCGGCCTTCGGCATCGCGCGCAGCAGCCCGGGGAGCCGCTCGCGCGGGATCGCGCCGAAGTCCGTCGCCATGCGGGCTACTTCTTGTCGCCGCCCGGGACCTTGCCTTCGACGCCCTTGACGAAGAAGTTGATGCCGCCGAGGAACTTGTCGTCGGCGCTGGTGCCGGCAGCGATCATCTCCTTGCCGTCGTTGCCCATGATCGGGCCCTTCCAGATCACGAACGAGCCGTCCTTGAGGCCCGCCTTCACGGCCTCGACCTTGGCCTTGATCTCGGCCGGCACCTTGTCGGAGATCGAGACGATGTCGATCGCGCCTTCCTTGACGCCCCACCACGAGTGCTGGTCGCCCTTCCACGTGCCGTCGAGCACGTCCTTGACGGTCTTGGTGTAGTACGGCACCCAGTTGATGATCGACGAGGCCAGGTGCGCGTTCGGCGCGTACGCGGTCATGTCGCTGTCCCATCCGAAGGCGTACTTGCCGGCCTTGCCCGCCGTCTGCAGCACGGCCGACGAGTCGGTGTTCTGCATCAGCACGTCGGCGCCGCCGTTGATGAGCGACTGCGCGGCCTCGGTCTCCTTCGGCGGGTTGAACCACTCGTTGACCCAGACCACCTTGGTCTTGATCTTCGGATTCACCGACTGCGCGCCCATCGTGAAGCTGTTGATGTTGCGGATCACCTCGGGGATCGGCACCGAGCCGACGACCCCGAGCGTGTTGGTCTTTGTCATGCCGCCGGCAATCACGCCGGCCATGTACGCACCTTCGTAGGTGCGGCTGTCGTACACGTTCATGTTCGGGGCCGTCTTGTAGCCGGTGGCGTGCTCGAACTTCACGTCGGGCAGGTCGGCCGCGGCCTTGAGCATCGGCTCCATGTAGCCGAAGGTCGTGCCGAAGATGAGCTTGTTGCCCTGGCTCGCCATGTCGCGGAACACGCGCTCGGCGTCCGGCCCCTCGGCCACCTTCTCGACGAAGGAGGTCTGGATCTTGTCGCCGTACTCCTTCTCGAGCGCCTTCCTCGCGTTGTCGTGCGCGAAGGTCCAGCCGCCGTCGCCGACCGGGCCGACATAGGCGAAGGCGATCTTCAGCGGACCGCTCGCCGCAGTCGCCGGCGCGGCGCTCGCGGGCATCGCCGCGGTCGTCGTGGGGGTGGCGGCCGGCGTCGTCGTGGTCGTCGTCTTTTCTTCCTTGCTGCAGCCGGCCAGCATGGCGGCCAGCGCAACAGCGCCAAAGGCAGCGCCGCGGGCGAACGAGACTCGGGTCATGGGGAGGTCCTCCTATTGGGGTGAGCGGGATTATCCGGGGAAGAACGGCTTGCCGATCGAGGCCGGCATGTTGACGCGGATGAACGAGGCATTCCTCGAGATCAGGACGAGGACGACGATGGTCGCGAGGTACGGCAGCATGGTGAGGAACTGGCTCGAGATCTGCACGCCGTCTCCCTGCAACTGGAGCTGCAGCATCGTCACGCCGCCGAAGAGGTAGGCGCCGAGCAGCACGCGCGCCGGCCGCCAGGTCGCGAAAGTCGTGAGGGCGAGCGCGATCCAGCCCTTGCCCGCGGTCATCCCCTCGACCCAGAGGTGCGTGTAGACCACGGAGATATATGCGCCCGCGACGCCGCAGAGCGCCCCGCCGACGACGACCGCGGCAAGCCGGATGCGTCGCACCGGGTAGCCGAGCGCATGTGCCGACTCGGGGGACTCGCCGACGGCGCGCAGCACGAGCCCGGCGCGCGATCGATACAGGAACCAGGCGATCGCGATGGTGAGCGCGATCGCCAGGTAGACCATCGGATGCTGGCGGAAGAACGCGGGCCCGACGAACGGCAGGTCGGCCAGGCCGGGCACGGCGAAGCTGTGCTGCTCGCCGAGCTTTTCCTGCGAGTAGCGGATGCCGACGAAGGCCGAGAAGCCCGTGCCGAAGAGGCTCAGGGCGAGGCCGGTCGCGTACTGGTTGGTGTTGAGCCAGATCACGAGCACGCCGAATGCCGCCGCGAGGACGGCGCCGGCGATCGCGCCGGCACCGAAGGCGAGCCAGTCGTTGCCGGTGTGGAAGGCGGTGGCGAAGCCGGCGACGGCGGCGACCAGCATCATCCCTTCGGCGCCGAGGTTGACGATGCCGGCGCGCTCGTTGATGAGCAGACCCAGCGCGGCAAACGCGAGCACCGTGCCGGAGTTGAGCGTGGCGGCGACCAGGAGCGCAAACTGGTCCATCAGATCGTTCCCTCGCGGGCGGGCAGATTGGTCGAGGCGATGACGGGGTTGAGCAGCGCATCGTCGATCGCGGGCGCCGGCGACGCGCGCCGCGCCGACGCCCAGCGGATCCGGTAGGCAATCAAGGTGTCGCAGGCAAGCAGCGTGAACAGAAGCAGCCCCTGGAACACGCCGGTGAGCGCCTTCGGCAGTCCGAGCCGCGACTGCGCGAGCTCGCCGCCGATGTAGAACATGCTCATCAGGATCGCCGAGAAGACGATGCCGACCGGATGCAGTCGGCCGACGAAGGCGACGATGATCGCGGCGAAGCCGTAGCCCTGCGGCACATGCGGCGTGAGCTGGCCGAGCGGCCCGGCGACCTCGAGCCCGCCGGCCAGGCCGGCCATGCCGCCCGAGAGCAGCAGCGCCGTCCACAGGGCCTTCCTCGA
>JBDTJD010000011.1:0-12584 GCA_039935975.1 Caldimonas sp. | reverse complement strand
CGTCGTCATCGACGATCGCCACCTGATCTCCGGCGGCCAGCCGCCCGAGGTGTTCGAGCAGGCACTGGCGAAGATCGCGGCCGGCGACGCCTGACCGGGGCGGCGACGGCGGCACTGCGCTAGAGTGAGTCGCCGAGGCCGCGTCGGTGCTCCCATGACTTCGAACATCCTCCCATGCTGATCGTGATCGCCGCCGTCCTCGGCGTGATCGGCGTCGCGATCGCCGTGCAGGCGCTGCGCGCGCTGGCGAAGGCGAGGCTCTTCGGCTTCGTCGTCGGCGCGTTCTTCGCGCTCGTCTTCCTCGGCGCAGGCGGCCTGCTGGGCGTGGCGGCGCTCGGCCTGGAAGGGATGAGGGCGCTCACGCGCGAGGAGACGGCCGCGCGGATCAAGGTCGTGCCCACCGCCCCGCAGCGCTACGACGCGACCGTGACCTTCGCCGACGGCCGCGTCGAGACCTACCAGCTCGCCGGCGACGACATCGAGATCGCCGGCCACATCGTCAAGTGGACGCCGCTCGCCAACCAGCTCGGCCTGCACACCTCGTACCGGCTCGACCGCATCTCCGGCCGCTACCGGGCGATCGAGGACGAGAACACGGCCAAGCGCACGCTCTACCCGATCGGCGCGCCGGCGCTGATCGATCTCGTCGCGATCGGCCGACGCGTGCCGCTCGGCATGTTCTTCGATGCCGAATACGGCTCGGCGACCTATGTTCCAGTGGCGGGGCCGGCCGAGCTCGAGCTCAACGTGTCGACGACGGGTCTCCTGCTGCGTCCGTTGCCGGTGCCGATCGTCCTGCCAAAGAGCTGAGGAATATGCACCGATGAACGACACGATCGAGACGATGCTGCGCACCGGCGCCGACGACCGGGCGGCGCTGCGCGCGCCCGGCCGCACGCCGCTCTCGCACGGCGCGCTGCGCGCCCTCGTCGCAGCGACGGTCCGCTCGCTCAACACCGCCGGCGCCGGTCGCAACGACCGCGTCGCGATCGTGCTCGGCAACGGCCCCGAGATGGCGGCGTGCTTCCTCGCCTGCGCCGCCGGCACGACGAGCGCGCCGCTCAACCCGGGTTACCGCGCTGAAGAGTTCGAGTTCTATCTCACCGACCTGAAGGCGAGGCTGCTGATCGTCGAGCGCGGCAGCGCCTCGCCGGCGGTCGCGGTCGCCGAGAAGCTCGGCGTGCGCCTCGTCGACCTCGTCGTCGACGACGGCGCGCCGGCGGGCAGCTTCCGGCTCGAGCCGCGCGCATCGTCGGCGCACGCCGGGCCGGCGGCGAGCGGCGGCTTCGCCACGCCGACCGACATCGCGATGGTGCTGCACACCTCGGGCACCACCTCGCGGCCGAAGATCGTGCCGCTCTCGGTCGCCAACCTGTGCGCGTCGGCCCGCAACATCCGCACGTCGCTGGCCTTGAGCGACGCCGACGTCGGCCTGAACATCATGCCGCTCTTCCACATCCACGGCCTGATCGCCGGCGTGCTGGCGCCAATCTCCGCGGGCTCGGCGGTCTACTGCACGCCCGGCTTCAACGCCCTCAAGTTCTTCACCTGGATGGACGACGCGAAGCCGACCTGGTACACCGCGGTGCCGACGATGCACCAGGCGATCGTCGCGCGCGCCAAAGGCAACGCGGAGATCATCGCCAGGCATCCGCTGCGCTTCATGCGCTCATCGTCGTCGTCGATGCCGCCACAGGTGATCACCGAGCTCGAGGCGGCGTTCGATGCGCCGCTGATCGAGGCCTACGGCATGACCGAGGCCACGCACCAGATGGCCTCGAATCCGTTGCCGCCCGCTCGGCGCAAGCCCGGCAGCGTCGGCCTGCCGGCGGGCCCCGAGATCGCGATCATGGGCAGCGAGGGCGAGCTGCTAGAGAACGGCCTGACGGGCGAGATCGTGATCCGCGGCGCCAGCGTGACGGCCGGCTACGAGAACAACCCAGGCGCCAACGCCGACGGCTTTCGCGCCGGCTGGTTTCGCACCGGCGACCAGGGCACGAAGGACAGCGACGGCTACCTCTCCATCACCGGCCGGCTGAAGGAGATCATCAACCGCGGCGGCGAAAAGGTGAGCCCGCGCGAGGTCGACGAGATCCTGATGGACCATCCCGCGGTCGCGCAGGTGGTCTGCTTCGGCATGCCGCATCCCAAGCTCGGCGAGGAAGTCGCGGCGGTCGTCGTGCTCAGGCCGGGCAGCGCCGCGACGGACCGCGAGCTGCAGGACTTCGTCGCCACCCGCGCTGCAGACTACAAGGTGCCGAAGAAGATCCTGTTCATGGACGAAATCCCGAAGGGCGCGACCGGCAAGCTGCAGCGCATCGGCCTGGCGGCCAAGCTCGGCCTCGGGTGACACGCCGATGAGGTTCGCGGTCGTCGGTGCCGGCGCGATCGGCGGACTCCTCGGCGCCCGCCTCGCCCTGGCCGGCGAGGACGTCACCTTCATCGCCCGCAACCGGAACCTGGCGACGATCGCCGCGAACGGATTTCGGCTGATCGACGAGAGCGGCGCCGAGCATCATGCGGCGAGCGCGAAGGCGGTCGGCGACGCGGCCGCGATCGGCGCGCAGGACGTCGTCCTCCTCACCGTCAAGGCCCATCAGGTGAAGGACGTGCTGGCGCAGCTTTCCCACCTCGTCGGCCACGAGACGATGCTCGTGACGATGATCAACGGCCTGCCCTGGTGGTACTTCCAGGGCCTGGACGGCGAATGGAACGGGCGCACGCTCGAGAGCGTCGACCCCGGCGGCGCCATTGCCAGGGCGATCGATCCGGCCCGCGTCATCGGCTCGATCGTCTACCCGGCGGCCGAGCTCGTCGCGCCCGGCGTGGTGCGCGCGATCGAGGGCAACCGCTTCACGATCGGCGAGCCGGGCGGCGAGCGCACGGCACGCATCGAGTCGCTCTCGAAGGCGCTCATGAACGCCGGCTTCAAGGCGCCGATCGCGCGCGACATCCGCACCGAGATCTGGGTCAAGCTCTGGGGCAACCTCAGCTTCAACCCGGTGAGCGCGCTCACCGGCGCAACGCTCGAAGGCATCTGCCGCGACGCCGACGGCCGCGCCCTGATCGCCTCGATGATGCGGGAGGCCGAAGCAGTCGCGAACCGGCTCGGCATCGCGTTCAAGATCTCGATCGACCAGCGCATCGCCGGCGCCGAGGCCGTCGGTGCGCACAAGACCTCGATGCTGCAGGACGTGCTGCACGGCCGCCCCCTCGAGCTCGAGGCACTGGTCGGCAGCGTCGTCGAGCTGGCGAGGATCACGGGCGTCGCGGTGCCGACGATCGAGGCAATCTATCGCGCCGCCAGGCTCCTCGAGCGGACCCCGGTCGGCGACCGGGCCGCGTCCGGCCCGCCGGCCTGAGGCGCGGCGTCAGCCGAACAGCTCGCGTGCCCGCTCGCTCGCGCCGCGCTTGACGCGTCCGGCGATCGCGACCGCTGCCGGCGTCGCGATCAGCCGCGCGAAGACCTCGCGCACCGCCTCCGACGACACGTCGAGCGCACGCGCCATGAGCTCGGCGCGCGGGCGCACGCGGCCGTGCACGAAAAGGTCGAGCGCCGCGTCCTCGAGCCGGCGCGACGGCCGCTCCTCGTTGCGCAGCGTCCGCACCGCGATCTGCTTTCTCGCCCGCTCGAGGTCGTCGGGCCGGATCGCCTCGGCCTGCGCGCCGAGCAGGCGCTTCACCTCGACCAGGAACTCCTCGAGCTGGGCCGGCGCGGTCGAGGCCTCGATCACGAACTGGCCCGAGAGCTCGCCGACGTCGGCCGAGCACGAGGCGTAGTAGACGAGGCCGCGGCGCTCGCGGATCTCGTCCATCAGCGGCGAGCTCATGCCCTCGCCGAAAAGGGCCGCGGCGACGACCGCGGGGTGATAGTCCTCGCGCAGCGACGCGATCGGATAGCCGAGGACGACGTGCGTCTGGCTGTAGCCGGCCTGCACCCGCGAGGCGACGCCTCCCGCGTACTGCGGCAGCTCGACCCGGTTCTCTTGCCCGGCCGGCATCGCGCCGAACGCGCGCTCGGCGGCGGCGACGATCTCGCCGGCGTCGATGTGGCCGGCGACGCCGACGACGACGTTCGCGCCCGAGTACTGCTGGCCGACGTAGCCGAGCAGCTCGTCGCGCGTGATCCGCTGCACCGTGAGGCGCGTGCCGATCACCGGCTGGGCGAGCGGATGCCCGCCGTAGCAGAGCTTGTCGAAGAGCTTGTCGGCAATCGAGAGGACGTCTTCCTCGTCTTCGGTGAGCTCGTGCAGGATCACCTGGCGCTCGCGCTCGAGCTCGCTCTCGGGGAAGCTGCCGTGCTGGACGATGTCGCCGAGCATGGCGATGAAGCGCGTCGCGTCGCTCGCCATGCCACGCATGTGATACGCCGTGTGGTCCTTGTCGGTGTGGGCGTTGACGTCGGCGCCGAGCAGCTCGGCGTCGAGGTTAATCTGCTGGCAGCTGCGCGTGTGGGTGCCCTTGAACGCCATATGCTCGACGAAGTGGCTGATGCCGTTCAGGCGCCGGGGCTCGTGGCTGCTGCCGGTGCGAACGAACACGCTGACATCGACGCTCTGCAGGTGGGCGAGGCGGATCGCGACGACGCGAACGCCGTTGGCCAGCGTCGCGACCGTGGTGTCGGCGTCGCGGCCTGCGCCGCTCACGATGCGGCCCTGGCGCCGGCGTCGACGCTGGCGAGCAGGCCACCGAGGGCGTCGAGGTCGACCGGCTTGACGAGGTGGTGGTCGAAGCCGGCATCGCGCGTGCGCCGGCGATCGCCGTCCCGGCCCCAGCCCGAGAGCGCGATCAGCAGCATGTCGCGCAGCCGTTCGTCGGCGCGGAGGCGCTTTGCCACCTCGACGCCGTCGAGGCGGGGCATGCCGATGTCGAGGATGGCAACGTGCGGCCGCGCCGACTCCGCCACCCGAAGCGCCTCGTCGCCATCGTAGGCGACGACCGCCTCGAAGCCCATCAGGCCGAGCATCATCGCCATGCTGTCGGCGCTGTCGTGGTTGTCGTCGGCGACGAGGACGCGAATCCCGTCGCCGTGCGCCGGGGCGGCGTCGCCGGGCTCGACCCGGTCCGCGACTTCCGAAGCTGTCTCGAGCAGGGGCAGGCGCACCTGGAAGGAGCTGCCGAGCCCGGGCCCGGCGCTGGTCGCGAGCACCGTGCCGCCGTGCATCTCGACCAGCCGCCTGACCAGGGCCAGGCCGATGCCGAGGCCGCCCTGCGAGCGACCGGCCGCGCGGTCGACCTGCGTGAACATCTGGAACACCTCGGCCAGTTGGCCGGCGGCGATGCCGACGCCCGTGTCGGCCACCTCGACGACGGCCTCGTCGCCTTCGCGCCGCGTCGAGACCACAATGCGGCCGCCCGCCGGGGTGTACTTGGCGGCGTTGTTGAGCAGGTTGGCGACGACCTGCGTCAGCCGTGTCATGTCGCCGTCGACGGCGATCTCCGGCGCCGGCGCGAGCGACACCTCGAGCGCGTGACGCGAAGCATCGACGACCGGCCGGCTGGTCTCGACCGCATTGCGAATGACGGCCGAGAGTTCGATGCGCTCGCGCCTGAGCTCGACCTTTCCCTGCGAGATCCGGCTCACGTCGAGCAGGTCGTCGACCAGGTGCACGAGCTGGCCCAGCTGGCGCTCGATCATCTCGCGTGCCCGGGCCTGCGCCGCCTCGTCGGCCGAGAGACGCATGACCTGGAGGGCGTTGCCGATCGGCGCGAGCGGATTGCGCAGCTCGTGCGCGAGCGTGGCGAGGAAGACGTCCTTGCGCCGGTCGGCCTCGCGCAAGGAGGCGGCAGCGACACGCCGCTCGCTGTCGGCGACCTCGCGCTCGGTGACGTCGCTGGCGATCGAGAGCACCGACTCGACGACGCCGTCGCGGGAGATCTCGGGAACCAGGCGGGCTTCGTAGTGGCGCACGCCCGACGGCGTGTGGTACGAGAAGCGCGTGTCGGCCACGGTGCCGTTTTCGAAGACTCCGCGCACGAGAGTGGTCAATTCGGCTGCCAGTTCAGCCGGCAGGTCGATCTGCGCGTGCGTCCTGCCGACAAAGGCGGCCGGCGCGAGACCGGTGACCGACTCGATCATCGGGCTCACGTAGACGTGGCGCAGCTCGCGATCGAAGCGCGCGAAGATGAAGGGCGAATTCTCGACCAACGTCGCGAACTGGCGCTCGCTGCGCGCCAGGCTGCGCATCGCCTCCTGCAGGGCCGCCTCGGCGCGATAGCGCTCGCTGACGTCTCGACTCACGATCAGTCGACCGCCGGCCGCCGGGCCGGAGTCGCGCAGCGAGGTGATCGTCGACTCGACGTGAAGGATCGTGCCGTCGCGGCGCTGGTGGATGCGCTCGCCTCGCCAGGCGCCGCTCGATCGCAGCGACGCTTCGGTCGTCGCCGCGTCGTCGTCGCGATACCACTGCACGGCGAAGAGGTGGTCGAGCGGGTGCCCGAGCGTCTCGGATGCGGCGCGGCCGTATTGCAACTCGGCGGCTGCGTTGAGATAGATGACGCGGCCCTCGTCGTCGACGGCGACGACAGCGTCCTTCATCTGCGCCAGCACGTCGCTGCGCAGCCGGTTCGACACCGCACCGGCGCTGTCGAGCGTGTAGACGGCGTCGCCGACGACCAGGGCGTCGACGTCGCCGGCGCGGATCGCATCGAGCGTCTGCTCGGCTTCGGCCAGGCGAGTGCGCAGGGTCTCCAGCTCCCGGCGCAGCGCGTCGTCGTGTGCTTCGCTCATGGCATCAGCCGGCCGGCGCCGGCACATCGAGGCCGGCGAGGATTCGCCCGGCATCCGACATGTCGCCGACGAAGCGCCGCGGCGGAAGCGGGAGCTCGCGCACGAGGGTGGGCGCCGCGATGATCTGATGCCGGGCCGCGAGCTCGGGCGACTGGGACAGGTCGACGACCGAGAGCTCGTAGCGGCCGGCGAGGTGCGCCTCGCAGGTCTTCCTGACGTGGACGATCGCGCGCGCCGAGCGTGGCGTGGGACCGCTGATGTAGAGACTCATCACCACCCGGTCGGCCCCGACATCGGTCATCTCGCGCCCGCCGCCTTCACGTCGAGCCCGACCAGCACGCGCTCTTCGTTGGAGAGGTCGCCGATGATCTTCCGGATCGGCTCGGGGAACTTGCGCACCAGGGTCGGCACGGCGAGGATCTGGTCGCCCGCGGCGAGCTTGGGATTGAGCAGGAGGTCGATCACCTCGATCTCGTAGCGATCCTCCAGGTGCGTCTCGCACAGCCGCTTCAGGTTGGCGAGGGCGGCCGCCGATTTCGCCGTCTGGCCGGCGACGTAGAGCCGAAGCTGCCACTCGGGCTTCGCGGCGCGCGCCTTGGCGGCGGCGGCAGGGGCGGGCTTTTTCACCGCCGCTTCCTCGGCGCCGCCGCCTGCATCGACGCGGCGCGCGCACGGCCGAGGTCGTCCTGGGCGTCGATGCGGGTGCGGCCGGTCAGCACCCTGCCGCTCGAGGCGTAGACCTCGATCAGGTCGATGCCCTTTTCGGAGAGGACGAACTCGCGCACCTGGTTCGAATGCGGCATGCCACGTGACTTGATGACCTGGATCGCGCGCGTGCGCTCGCCGTTCGATTCGAGATTGGAGAGCAGCAGCCAGGTGTCCATCAGCGAGGACACGCCGATCTGGCTCTCGGCGAGAGCCGCGCCGTTGTCGCCGAGCAGGCTCGTGAATACCGCGGTGACGTGGCTCTGCTTGAGGAAGTCGATCAGCCGCATCAGGGTCGGCTTGATCGCCCTGTCGTCACGATCGAGCGACAGGTTGCTGATCGGGTCGACGACCACGACCGCCGGCTCGAAGTCGCGCACGGCACGGTACATGAACACGAGATGCTGCTCGAGGCCCTGCAGGGTCGGCCGGGAGGCGTGGATCTGGAGCAGGCCCTTCTTCAGCCAGCGCCCGAGGTCGATGCCGATCGAGCGCATGTTGCGCACCATCTGGTCGGCCGATTCCTCGTAGGCGAAGATCATGACGCGCTCGCCGCGCGCGCACGCGGCGTCGGCAAATCTGGCGCTGATGCTGCTCTTGCCGGTGCCCGGGGCGCCCGAGATGAGCACGCTGCTGTCTCGGTAGACGCCCCGGCCGCCGAGCATCTCGTCGAGCTTGGCGATGCCCGTGGGCACGCGCTCGCGCGAAGCCGCGTGATCGAGGCGCAGCGAGGTGATCGGCAGGACCGCGAGGCCGTCGCTGCCGATCAGGAAGGGATATTCATTGGTGCCATGCGCCGAGCCGCGGTACTTGACGACCCGCAGGCGCCGGGTCGAGACGTGCTCGTCGACCCGGTGGTCGAGGACGACGACGCAATCGGCGACGTACTCCTCGAGCCCGTAGCGCGTGAGCAGGGTCGAGCCGCGCTCGCCCGTGATGACCGCCGTCATGCCGCGGTCCTTCAGCCAGCGAAAGAGGCGGCGCAGCTCGGCGCGCAGCACCGCGTGGTCCGACAGGCCCGAGAACAGCGCCTCGATGGTGTCGAGGACGACCCGCTTCGCGCCGACGGTGTCGATCGCATGGGCGAGGCGGATGAAGAGGCCGTCCAGGTCGTACTCGCCGGTCTCCTCGATCTCGCTGCGCTCGATGTGGACGTGGTCGATCGCGATCTTCTTCTGACGGACCAGCTTGTCGAGGTCGAAGCCGAGCGAGCGCACGTTGGCGGAAAGCTCCGAGGCGTTCTCCTCGAACATCATGAAGACGCCGTGCTCGCCGTAGCACATCGCGCCCTGGACGATGAACTCGGCGGCGAGCATCGTCTTGCCGCAGCCCGGACCGCCGACGACGAGCGTCGGCCGGCCGCGTGGAAACCCGCCCCCCGTGATCTCGTCCAGCCCGTCGATGCCGGTCGGCGCCTTGGCGATCGACACGGCGTCCTCGTTCGTCTTCCTTGATCTCATCGTCGTCGGCGAGCCTCTCTGCGCGGTATTGTCGAGCAGCCCGGGCAATCGACGCGCCAGGGTCAGTGCCCGCGAAATTGCCTTCTGCGAGTGCGCAGGCGGCCGACGACGCCGCTCGGGAAGAAGTAGACCGACAGCACGAACAGCAGGCCGAGCCAGAAGAGCCACCGCTCGGGCGAGACGATCCTGCCCAGCCAGGGCACGCCCTCGACCGCCACGGCGGCTACCTTCATGAGCTCCTGCAGGTAGTTCTGCGCCAGCACGAGCAGCACGCTGCCGACGACCGCGCCGTAGATCGTGCCCATGCCGCCGATCACGACGATCAGCAGCACGTCGATCATGATCTCGAACGAGAGCGTCGTGTCCGGCCCGTTGTAGCGCAGCCAGAGCGCCAGCAGCACGCCCGCGCAGGTCGCGAAGATCGCCGAGATGACGCTCGCGAGGGTGCGGTAGACGACCGTGCGGTAGCCGATCGCCTCGGCCCGGAAGTCGTTTTCCCGGATCGCCTGGAGAACGCGTCCGAACGGCGAATTGACGATGCGAAGCAGGGCGAGCACGAGGACGACGGCGACCGCGAAGATCAGGTAGTAGGTGAGCAGCCGGCCGTCGATCGTTGTGCCCAGCACCGGCGCCGCCGCGTACTCGGTGGCCGGCCGGAGCGCCTCCGGCACCTTGAACGTGAGCCCATCCTCGCCGCCGGTGAAGTCGGAGAGCTGCGAGGCCAGCGACGCGAAGGCCGACGCGACGGCAAGCGTGATCATGGCGAAGAAGATCGCTCGCACGCGCAGGCTGAAAAGGCCGATGGCGAGCGCCAGGACGAGCGAGACGGCGAGCGCACAGGCCGTGCCGAGCGCGAGAGCCGGCCAGGTCGGGCCGAACCGCGTCGACGCGATCGCAATGCCGTAGGCGCCGATGCCGAAGAACATCGTGTGGGCGAAGCTGACGATGCCGGTGTAGCCCAGGAGCAGGTCGAAGCTCGCCGTCAGGACGATGAAGACGATCACCTTGGCGGCCACGTTGAGCGCCTTGGTGCCGGGAAAGATGAAGGGCGTCAGCGCGAGCGCGACGACGATCACGACGAGCACCGCCGCGAGCCAGCGGCTGCGCGGCAGGTCG
The DNA here is from genome assembly GCA_039935975.1 of Caldimonas sp. Taxonomy (GTDB): domain Bacteria; phylum Pseudomonadota; class Gammaproteobacteria; order Burkholderiales; family Burkholderiaceae_C; genus Schlegelella_A. The sequence continues at coordinate 2,573 of JBDTJD010000011.1, read as the reverse complement.
TGGGACAGGAGGCGCGTCAGCACGGCGTGACGGGGGTCATCGGTCGACGACCGGATAGAGGCCGCGCGGCCGCCACAGCAGCACCACGACCATCAGGCCGATGCTCGAGAACATCGCCCCCTTGGGCGCGAGGAAGCCCACGTAGTTGGTCATCAGGCCGACGAGCAGCGCGCCGACCAGGCAGCCCACCGTCGAGCCCAAGCCGCCGATGATGATGACGATGAAGAGCAGCACGTTGACCTGCGCGCCGATCTGCGGCGTGACGATCTGCTGGTTCATGCCCCACAGGCACCCGCCGAGGCCCGCCAGCGCCGAGCCCGCGGCGAAGACGCCGACGAACAGGCGCCGGATCCGGTAGCCGAGGCTCTCGACCATCTCGCGGTCCTGCACGCCGGCGCGGATCAGCAGGCCGATCTTGGTGCGGTTGAGCGTCCAGAGGAGCAGCAGGAGCACGACCACGCCGATCACGACCGACAGCACACGCAGCCGCTCGACCGTCGCCTCGCCGATCAGGATCGAGCCGCGCAGCGCCTCGGGCGGCTCCAGCGCGATCTGCGCCGGGCCCCAGATGGCCTTGATCAGCTCCTCGCCGACGATCGCGCCGCCGATCGTCACCAGGATCTGCTTGAGGTGCTGGCCGTAGACCGGCCGGACGATGACGCGCTCGAAGCCGAGGCCGATCACGCCCGCGAGCGTCATCGCGGCAAGCATCGCGAGGGTGACCACGCCGAGGTTCTGGCCGAGGCTCGGCGACGACACGCCGGCGGCGAGCGTGGCGAAGACGCTGGTGGCGATGTAGGCGCCCAGGGCGATGAACAGGCTGTGGCCGAAGTTCAGCACGTCCATCAGGCCGAAGACGAGCGTCAGGCCCGAGGCGGCGATGAACACGATCATCCCCATCGCCAGGCCGGCGAGCGTGAGCGTGAGCCAGGTCGACGACGAACCGACCAGCGGCCAGGCGACGAGCGCGAGACCGGCGACAAGAAGGAGCGGCAGCGCGTCGAAGGCGGTGCGCGGGATCGCCTCGCCGGTCGCGCTCATGGCTGCGGGGCGAGCGAGAGCCCGAGCAGGCGCTGCTGCATCGCCTCGTCGTCGGCAAGCTGGGCCATGGGACCGCGATGGACGACGCGGCCGTCGTCCATCACCGCGACATGGTCGCCGAGCGCGCGCGCCATCTCGAAATTCTGCTCGACGAGAAGCACCGTGACGGCAGTGCGCTTGAGCTCGAGCAAGGCGGCGATCAGGTTCTGCACGATCGCCGGCGCGAGGCCCTTGCTGGGCTCGTCGATCAGGAGCAGGCGCCGCGGCTCGATCATCGCGCGGGCGATCGCGAGCATCTGCTTCTGTCCGCCCGAGAGCTTGCCCGCGGGATGGAGCCAGAATTTCTTCAGCGCCGGAAAGAGGCTCCACAGCCAGTCGAGCCGACTGCGATCGAGCTCGTCGATCGTGCGCGCGGCGCGCGCGGCAAGGAGCATGTTCTCGGCCACCGTCAGATCGGAGAAGATGCCCATGTTCTCGGGGACGTAGGCGATGCCCTGCGCCGCGATCTCGGGGGTGCGCACGGCGGCGTCGCGCCGGCCGGCGCCCGCCTCCACCGGCCCGCCGATGCGCCGGCCGTCGAACACGATCTCGCCCTTCGACGCGGGCCACAGGCCCATGACCGTGCGCAACGTCGTCGTCTTGCCGGCCCCGTTGCGGCCGAGCAGCATCGTCACCTCGCCGGCCGGCACGTCGAGGTCGACTCCATGCAGGATGTGATACGCGCCGATGTGCGTGTGCACGCCGGCGAGCGAGAGCAGGGGTCGCACGCTCACGCCGCGGCCGCTTCGGGGGAAAGGCCCAGGTACGCCTGGCGCACCACCGGCGAGGCGATCACCGCCGCCGGTGCGCCGTCGGCGACCAACTGGCCGTTGTGGAGGACGACGATCCGGTCGGCGAGCTCCCTCACGACGTCCATCTTGTGCTCGACCAGCAGGATCGTCCTGTCGCCCTGGCGCTTGAGGTCGCGGATCAGGTCGAGGATCACCGGCACGTCGTCGATGCTCATGCCGGCGGTCGGCTCGTCGAACATGTAGACGCGTGGCTCGAGCGCCATCAGCATCGCCACCTCGAGCTTCCTCTGGTCGCCGTGAGGCAGGCTGCTCGCCGCCGCGTGCTCGCGGCCGGCCAGCCGCACGCGCTCGACCAGCTCGTGGGCGCGGCGAACGATGTCCTGGCGATCGAGCCACACCGAGAACAGGCTCAGGCCTTCCTTGCGCCGCGACTGCACCGCGAGGCGCACGTTCTCCAGCACGCTCAGGTTCGGGAAGAGCTGCGTCAGCTGGAAGGCGCGGCCGAGGCCGAGGTGCGTGCGCTCGGAGACCGGCTCGGCAGTGATGTCCTTGCCGTTCAGCCAGACCGATCCCGCGCTCGCCCGCAGCTGGCCGGAGATCAGGTTGAAGTAGGTCGTCTTGCCCGCGCCGTTCGGGCCGACGATCGCAGTGAGCGTGCCCGACGCGAAGGTGCACGAGACGCGGTCGACGGCGACGTGGCCGCCGAACCGGATCGTGAGGTCCCTCGTCTCGAGCACGTCG
>JBDTJD010000010.1:0-14394 GCA_039935975.1 Caldimonas sp. | reverse complement strand
GGCGCGGACTGGTCATCGCTCGCCGAGCTGCGTCTCGAGTCGCGCGCACGCGGCGTCGAGGGCTTCATGCTCAAGCACCGCGACGCGCGCTACGGCACGGGTCGGCGCAAGCAGGACGACCTCGCCGCCGGCACCTGGTGGAAGTGGAAGATCGATCCGCTCAGCATCGACTGCGTCCTCATCTACGCCCAGGCCGGACACGGCCGGCGCGCGAGCGTCTACACCGACTACACCTTCGCGGTCTGGAACCGTCGGCCGATCGATGCGGAAGAAGCCGCGGCGGTCGTCGAAGCCATCGCCAGGCGCGAGCCGCCGGCCGAAGGCGCGCTCCAGCTCGTGCCCTTCGCCAAGGCCTATTCGGGCCTCACCGACGCCGAGTTCCGTGTCGTCGACCGCGTCATCCGGCAGGCGACGATCGAGAAGTTCGGGCCGGTGCGCAGCGTGCGGCCGAGTCTCGTCTTCGAGCTCGGCTTCGAGGGCATCAACCGGAGCACGCGCCACAAGAGCGGCATCGCCGTGCGCTTCCCGCGCATGCTGCGCATCCGCGACGACAAGCCCCTGCACGAGGCCGACACGATGGCCGAGCTGGAGGCACTGCTCGCCCTGCACCACGCCGACGCGCCCGGCGCCGACGAGACCGTGGCCTAGTGGTCGAGCCCGGCGCGCAACTCGGCGGTCGCGCGCAGGGCGCCCACCTCGATCCGGTTCCAGTTCTGCAGGCGCGCATCGCTGTAGCCGCGCATCAGCACCGCCTGGTCGTCGTCGAGATCGATGAAGGCCTCGATCACGGCAGCCATCGCGACCTCGGCAGCGCGGGCGGTGTTGCCATCGTCCATCTTGATCGCGACGCCGAGGCCGCGCTCGGGCAGGGCCGCGCAGAACACCCCTTCGGCGCCTACCTTGCAGAACACGCGCTCGCCGAGCGCGGCCATCACCTCGGTGTCGAAGCGATCACTGCCGGCGACCATGAACGGATGACGCGCGACGGCGCGGCGCAGCCGCTCGGCGGCGCGCGCGAAGCCGGGGCGAAGGCCCGTGCCGGTGCCGACCCGCGCGAAGGCGATCGCGAGCTTGCCGAGCGGGATCGCGAAGGTCGGGATCGAGCAGCCGTCGATCGCGCGCGGCGCCGTCGCGAGGTCGTGGCCGGTCGCCGACTGCAGCGCCTCGGTGACGACCCGCATCACCGGATGGCGCGGCGCGACATAGCCGCGCGCGTACTCGCGCGCGTCGCCGCCGCCGGCGAGCATGCAGGCGAGGCAGAGGAACCCGGCGTGCTTGCCCGAGCAGTTGTTGTGGAGCGCCGTCGCCGTGCCGCCCGACTCCACGAGCGAACGCAGCACGCCCTCGACGCGCGGCCAGTGCACGCCGCACTCGAGCGAGGACCCGTCGAGGCCGGCCTTGCCGAGCATGCGCGCGACGACGGCGACGTGCGCCGGCTCGCCGTTGTGCGACGCGCAGGCGATCGCGAGCTCCTCGTCGTCGAGGTCGAGTCGGTCGGCGGCGCCGCTCTCGACAAGCGGGATCGCCTGCAGCACCTTGACGGCCGAGCGCGGGAAGATCGGCGACTCGATGTCGCCGATGGCGACGACGCGGCCACCGTCGGCGTCGAACACGGCGACGCTGCCGCGGTGCGCCGACTCGCGCGTGTCGCCGCGCATCGCTTCGACGAGGATCGGGTTGTTCATCGAAGGAACCGGATGGGGAACATGGCAGGAACTGTAGCCGCGCGGGGCGACGCGACATGACGACCCGGTTCCTCGCGGGAATCGACTTCAGCTGCAGCCCGTCGCGCAGGAAGCCGATCACGGTCGCGACCGGCCGGCTCGTCGATGGCGGCGCCGTCCTGTCCGCCGAAGCCGTCGCCGACCTGCCCACGCTCGACGCCTTCGCGGCCTGGCTGCAGACGCCGGGGCCGTGGCTCGGTGCGTTCGACTTTCCGTTCGGCCTGCCGCGCGAGTTCGTCGAGTCGAACGGGCTGGGGGCGAATGCCGCCGCGGTGATCGAGACGGTGCGCAGGCGCGCGCCGACGCGCATGGCCTGGCGGGCGCTGATCGACGCCTGGGGCAACGGCCGGGAACCCGGGTCGCGCCTAATCCATCGCCGCACCGACCTGGCCTCGCCCGTCGGATCGACGAGCCCGCTGCAGACGCGCTACGTGCCGGTCGGGCTCATGTATTACGAAGGTGTCGCCCGTCTCGTCGCCGCAGGCGTGTCGATGCCCGGTCTGCACGCCGGCGACGCCGGGCGCGTCGCGCTCGAGGGCTATCCGCGCCGGCTCGCCCACGCGCTCGTCGGCCGGCGCTCGTACAAGAACGGCGATGACGAAGATCGCCGCTCGGCGCGCGAAGCCATCGTCGCTGCGCTCGAAGCGGGCATCGACGACGCGCCGCGGCTGGCGATCGGCGATCACTCCCTGCGCGCCTCGCTCGTCGCCGATGCGAGCGGCGATCGCCTCGACGCCGTGCTCTGCCTGGTGCAGGCGGCGGTCGCCTCGCGTCTCGAGCACTACGGCCTGCCCGTCGACATCGATCCGGTGGAAGGCTGGATCGCGACGACGTGACGGCGTGACGTGCGAGCGGCCGCAGGTCGAGACGCCTGCCGTCGCACTCGGTTCGTTGTCACCAAGCGGACCGTCGCGCACCACCTCACCGCGACCGCGCGGGCGCTTCTGCCGCGATCCGCCTGGCGATCGCGGCGGTCAGTGCCAGCCCGAGCAAGGCGCAGGTGCCGCTCGCCATCCAGGTGGACTGCCAGCTGCCGGTTCGCACGGCCAGCCACGCCACCAGCGGCGGACCGCCGAACTGGCCGAGTGCCGACCACTGCTGGACCCAGCCGACCGTGGCCGAAATGCTGTCCGGGTCGGGCGCGACGCGCAGTGCCAGCACGAACAGCGTCGCCGGGACGAGCCCGCCCACGGCCGAGAACGCCAGCACGGCGCCGTAGCGCACGCTGGCGGGAATCGCCACGCCACCATCGACACCGAAGCCGAAGAAGGCGACGAAGGCGGCGACGCCCATCACGACGTAGCCCGTGGTCAGCAACCACGCCGGTGGTGCGCCACGATGCAACAGGCGGCCCGCGGCGATGTTGCCGATCATGTTCACGGCCGCCGCCAGCGCGGTGAGCGCGCCGGCCACGGTGCCGGCCGCGCCGGCCTGCGCATAGATGGTGGGCAGGAATCCGATCACCGCGAGCCACTGGCCCGAATACATCGCGAACGCCATCGCCACCAGCCACGGTCCGGGGGTGGCCAGCGTCGAGCGCAGCCGCGCACTCCAGGACGTGGCGTTGCCGATGCGCATCGCCCGCCCACCGACCTCGGCGCCGACGGCCGCAGCGAGCCAGATCGCCATCGCCGCTGTCAGCGCCGCAAGGCCCCACCACCACGCGCGCCATCCGGCGAGCGTGATGACCCAGGGTCCCGTGAGCAGCGCCAGGGCGGTGGCCAGCGGCATGTACGCGCCCCAGAGGCCGAGCGTCGTGCTCAGACGCTCGGGCGCGACGAGCCTGCGCACCAGCGCGGGCGCCGCCAGCACCACGAGCAGAAAGCCGAAGCCCTCTGCCGCGCGCAACACCATCAAGGCGGTGGCGCCGTCGGCCGCGCCACCGAGCGCACTTGCCAGCGCGAGGATCGTCAGGCCGACGAGCATGCTGCGCCGCGGCCCGAGACCGTCTGCAAGTGCACCGAAGGCCACCCCCGCGGTCATGCCGGCCGCCTGCACCATCGAGAGCAGGAAGCCGGCCTGCATCAGGCTGAGCCCGAGCGCGGACTGCAGCGCGGGGATCGCCGGGGGCAGCTTGCCCACGTGCAGCGCGGCGCAGACGCCGGCGAGGATGGCCACGAGTGCGGGGTCGATGCGCGCCCTGGCCGATGCGGCGGGCACGTCAGGCTGCAAGGGAGTCGCAGGAGCCGATTTCATGGCGGTCAGTGTGCCGGACGCGCAAGCGGCTCCAACGCCATCTGCTGCCCGGCTATCCTGCGAGTCGAAGCGGTGAACGTCGAACGGGCCCATGATGGATGAACGAGCGACTCCCCCTGCCGACCTGGTGCACCTGCGCCAGAGCGAGGAGCGGTTCAGGCTGCTGGTCGAGAGCGTGCGCGACTATGCGATCTTCATGCTCGACCCCGACGGCAAGGTCCTCACCTGGAACGCCGGTGCCGAACGATTCAAGGGGTACCAGGCCAGCGAAATCATCGGCCAGCATTTCTCGCGTTTCTATCCGCCCGAAGCGCTCGCGCGCCGTCTGCCGCAACACGAGCTCGAGGTCGCAGGCGCGACCGGCGTCTTCGAGGACGAGGGCTGGCGAGTCAGGAAGGATGGCTCGCTTTTCTGGGCGAACGTCGTCATCACCGCGGTCCGCAATGCCGAAGGAACGCTCCTGGGCTTTGCCAAGGTCACGCGCGACCTCACGGGCCGAAGGAACCAGGAAGAGGCGCTGCGTCGCAGCGAAGAACGATTTCGTCTGCTGGTCGAAGGAGTCTCCGACTACGCGATCTTCATGCTCGACACCAATGGAAGAGTCGCCACCTGGAACAGTGGCGCCCAGCGGATCAAGGGCTACTCGGCCGACGAGATCATCGGCCATCATTTCTCCGACTTCTACCCGGCCGATGCGAGAGAAAGCGGCTGGCCCGACCACGAGCTGAGAGAGGCCGCCGAGAAGGGCAGCTTCGTCGACAACGGCTGGCGCATACGCAAGGACGGCACGACGTTCTGGGCGAACGTCACCATCACCGCGCTTCGCGACGATGCAGGCCAGCTCGTCGGCTACGCCAAGCTCACCCGGGACCTGACCGAGAGAAAACGGGTCGAGGCCGTCGAACTCGCCGGTCAGCAGCGCGACGAGCTGCTGGAAGCCGAGCGGAGCGCGCGGATGGCCGCGCAACGCGCAACGCTGGTCAAGGACGAGTTCCTGGCGACGCTGTCGCACGAACTGCGAACGCCGCTCAGCGCCATCCTGGGCTGGACGCAGCTGCTGCTCAAGGGCGGCGCGCAAGGGGAGCCCGCCAAGCAGCAACGGGCCATCGAGGTGATCGACCGCAACGCCCGGGCGCAGGTCCAGCTGATCGACGATCTCCTGGACCTGAGCAGGATCATGAGCGGCAAGATCCGGCTCGACCTCCAGCAGTTGTCGCTCCCGGCCGTGATCGAGGCCGCCGTCGAGTCCGCCAGGCCGGCGGCAGATGCAAAGGACATCCGACTGAAGGCGATCGTCGACCAGGTGCAAGCCACGGTCAACGCGGACGGTGCACGTCTGCAGCAGGTGGTCTGGAACCTGCTGACGAACGCGATCAAGTTCACGCCCAGGGGCGGCCAGGTGCAGGTGATCCTGCAGCGCGTGAACTCTCATCTCGAGTTGATCGTCAGCGACACTGGCATCGGCATTCCGCCCAGCTTTCTTCCCCATGTCTTCGATCGCTTCTCGCAACGGGACAGCTCGACGACCCGGGCCTTCGGCGGCCTGGGGCTGGGCCTGGCCATCGCCAAGCAGCTGGTTGAAGTGCACGGCGGCACGATCCGGGTGACGAGCCAGGGAGACGGGCTGGGTTCGACGTTCTTCGTCGAGCTGCCGCTTTCGATCGTCCAGCTCGAAGACGAGTACGCGCAGCGCGTCCATCCGACGGCCGCGACACCAGGCAGTGAGGTCCTGCAGTTGCCGCGCCTGGACGGCGTGCACGCCTTCATCGTGGACGACGAATCCGATGCCCGCGAGATCCTGGAAAGGGTACTCAGGGAGCAGGGAGCGCAGGTCCGGGCTTTTGGCTCCGCCGCCGAGGTCCTTGCGGCGCTGCAGACATCCAGGCCGACCGTCCTGATCTGCGACATCGGCATGCCGGTGATGGATGGCTATCAGCTGATGCGGGCCTTGCGTGCGGAGGAGGGCCGGGTCGCTCGACTGCCGGCGTTGGCCCTGACCGCGTTCGCGCGCGCGGAAGACCGCAAGCGCTCCCTGCTCGCCGGGTTCCAGGCCCACATGGCCAAGCCTTTCGACGTCGGCGAACTCATCCTCGTGGTCGCCGACCTGGTCGGAAGATAGGACGGGGCGCCGTCAGAACGCGTAGCTCGCCGACGTGCCGATCAGCCATGTCCGGCCCGGCGCCGGCTCGAAGTAGCGGCCGTTGCCTTCGTTGACGATCACCGAGCCGGCGTAGCGCCTGGCGAAGAGGTTGTCGCCGCGCACGAAGCCGGTGAGCTGCCAGGCGCCGACGCGAGCGAGGTAGCCGACGTTGGCGCCGACGAGGGTCGCGCCCGCTGCGGCGTCGGAGTTCGCGTCGTTGACCGGCACGCCGCTGGTGCGCCGAACCTCGACCGCGCCGCGCCAGCCGGCCAGCGGCGACCAGCCGAGCGATGCGTAGGCCGTGCCGCGCGCGACGCCAGGAATGCGGTTGCCCGAGGGGACGCGCTGCCGGTTCGCTGCCAGGCAGGGCGTGCCGCTGCAGGTGAGGAAGCTGTCGCGGTAGATCGCATCGAGGTAGGTGAGGGCGATCTGCGCGCGCAGGTTCTGCAGGTAGGTCGCCGACCATGCGGCCTCGACGCCGCGTCGCCGGGTGGCGCCGGCGTTCTGGAAGGTGGAGCGGCCGCCGCTGTTGGTGAGGGTGACGATCTCGTTCTCGGTGCGGGTCTCGAAGAGTGCGAGGGTCGCGTCGCCGAGATCGGACGAGAGCGACTTCACGCCGACCTCGAGGTTGTCGCTCCTGGCCGGCTGAAGCGCGAAGTTGAGGCCGGTCGCGCCGTTCGGGCTGTAGGCGAGCTCGTTGAAGGTCGGCGTCTCGAAGCCGCGTCCGGCGGTGGCGTAGAGATGCACCTGCTCGTTGACGGCGAACATCGCGCCGACGACCGGCAGCGTCGCCGCATAGCGCGCCGCACCGCTGTCGTCGCCGTTCGCGCCCACGACGTAGTGGTCGGCCGAATCGAAGCGCACATGGCTGCGCCGCACTCCGGCCGCGAGCGACCAGCGCGACGACAGCTGCAGCGTCGCCTGCAGGTACGTGTCGAAGTCAGATGCGGTGTCGAGCTCGTCGCGCCGCAGCGCGCCCTGCACGCCGAGCCGCGGTCCGATGAAGTTCTGGTAGCCGACCCGGTGCTGCTCGAGAACGTCGTAGGCCAGGCCGGCGACCACCGTGTACGCGCGATCGGCGATCCGGCCGCGGTTCGTCCAGCGCAGGTCGGCGCCGCGGTAGTCGCTCGACAGGACGATCACGCCGCCCGGATGGAGCGGGCTTCCCTGGGCCGCGACCGGGATCGACTGGAACTGCGTCGTGTTGCGGTGGCCCGTGTAGACCAGTGCGCGCAACGAGTTCGCGTTGTCGATGCGCTGGTCGTAGATGACCCCGACCTGCGTCTGGTCGACGTTCTTTCGCGTGTCGAACAGGAGTGCCGACGCGTCGACGCCGCGCGGGTCGGCCTCGAACTGCGCTCGGGTCAGGCCGAGCGGGTCCTGCGCGCGCGGCAGGTTCAGGCTGTTGACGACGACCGTCATCGATCCGCCGAGGTCGTTGCCGAACTTCAGCTTGGCGTTGCCGATGGTTCGCTCGGCGGCGCTGTGGTCGCGGTAGCCGTCAGTGCGGAAGTGGCTCGCGGCCACGACGTAGCCAAGGCCCGCGGCATTGCCGCTGGCCTTGGCGCCGAGGCGCACGACGCCGTCGCTGCCGCCGGCCAGGCTGAAGTCGACCGTCGGCCTGGGCGCCGGGTCTTCGCTGAAGACCTGGATCACGCCGCCCGACGAATTGCCGTAGAGCGCCGAGAACGGACCGCGCAGCACTTCGATGCGATCGGCCGAGCCGAGGTCGACGTTCGAGATCTGCCCCTGCCCGTCGGGGAAGGTTGCCGGAATCCCGTCGACGTAGAGGCGCACGCCGCGGATGCCGAAGGTCGAGCGCGCGCCGAACCCGCGCACCGAGATCTGCACGTCCTGCGCATAGTTCTGCCGATCGCGCGCGAGCAGTCCCGGCACGCCGCCGAGGCTCTCCGAGATGTTGACCTGTGCCCGACCGTCGCGGATCGTCTCCGAGCCGATCCGGTCGATCGATGCCGGGATGTCGAAGGGCGAGGCCTCGGTGCGGGTCGCCGTCACCACGACCGGCGCGAGGCTTGCGCTCGCGGCCGGACGCGGCGGCGCGTCCTCGGCAATGGCGGGCGCCGAGAGCAGCAGCGTCGCGATGGCGACGGCGCGGCGCGGCCAGGAGGAAGGTGTCGGCATCGCTGGGTCTGCTGTTGGAAGAGGTGCGCCACTCTACGGGACGCGGCGCGCCGTCTGCTAAGGTGTTCCGCTGCTCGCCGGTCTTTCACTTTCTCAATGGACATCGCTTCCTGGGCGGCCGTCGCCGGCCTGCTCCTCCTTGTCACGGCGCTCGGCGATTCGCTGCTGTCGCGCCTGCCGCTCAGCACGTCGATGCTGTACCTCGCGGTCGGCGCGGCCATCAGCCCGCTCTGGCTCGGCCTGACACGGCTTTCGGTCGTTCTCGACGGCAAGGCCGTCGAGCACCTCGCGGAGGTCGTCGTGCTGATCTCGCTCTTCGGCTCGGGCCTGAAGATGAGCGTGGGCCTGACCGACGGACGCTGGCTGCTGCCGGTGCGCCTGGCGGTGGTCTCGATGATCGCCACCATCGTGCTTGTCGCCCTTGCCGGCATGGCCTGGCTCGGCTTGTCGGTCGGCGCCGCGGTCCTGCTCGGCGGCCTGCTCGCGCCGACCGATCCGGTGCTTGCGTCGGATGTCCAGCTGGCCCGGCCCGACGACCGCGACCGGCTCCGCTTCGCTCTCACCGGCGAGGCCGGGCTCAACGACGGCACCGCGTTTCCATTCGTGCTTCTCGGCCTCGGCCTCTTGGGCCTGCACGACCTCGGCGACTCGTACCGGCGCTGGCTCGCGCTCGACGTGCTCTGGAGCGTCGGCGCCGGCCTGGCGATCGGCGCCGTGCTCGGCACACTGGTCGGCCGGCTTGTTCTCTTCCTGCGGCGCACTCACAAGGAGGCGGTCGGTCTTGACAACTTTCTCGCCCTCGGCCTCATCGGCCTGACCTATGGTGCCGCGAGCCTCGCGGCGAGCTACGGCTTTCTCGCCGTCTTCGCGGCCGGTGTCGCCTTGCGACGGGTCGAGCAGCGCGCGACGCGGGGTGCGCACGCCGCGGCCGGCACAGTGACCTCGACCGAGCGCTCGACGCCGGCGACCGGGCACGAGCGCTCGGCCGCGGTCGCCGCCGAGGCGCATGCCGACCCCGACGTGTCGCACGCCGAGCGGGCGGCGACCGACGCGAGGCACGCTCCCGCCTTCATGGCCCATGCCATGCTGAGCTTCAACGAGCAGATCGAGCGCATTGCCGAGGTCGCCGCTGTCGTGGCGATCGGCATGCTGCTCTGGGCGGTCGACTGGCAGCAGGCCTCGTGGCCGTTCGTGGCGCTGCTGCTGCTCGTGATCCGGCCGCTCTCGGCCGCGATCGGACTCTTCGGCTCGCGGACATCCAGGTCGCAGCGTGCCCTCATCGGCTGGTTCGGCATCCGCGGCGTCGGTTCGCTCTACTACCTCATGTACGCGGCCGATCACGGCCTCGACAAGGCGATGGCGGCGCAGATGACGGCGCTCGTGCTCTCGGTGGTCGTCGTCTCGATCGTCGCGCACGGCGTCTCGGTCACGCCGCTGATGAAGCTCTACAAAGGCCGCCCGCCCGCCGGTCGCGGGCAATGAGCGCGCGGCCGCTGCCGGCGCCTGCGCCGCAGGACGGGTCCCTTGGCGCGATCGCCGAAGCGTGGTTCGTTGCGCGCAACTGGCAGCCGTTCGCGTTCCAGCGCGAGGTCTGGGCGGCCATGGCCGACGGCCGGAGCGGCCTGCTGCACGCCACCACCGGCTCCGGCAAGACCTACGCGGTGTGGTTCGGCGCGCTCGAGCGCGCGCGATCCCTGGGTGTCCTTGCAGCCGCCGTCCCGACTCGTCCCGCCGCACCGCTCGGCGTTCTCTGGCTCACGCCCATGCGCGCGCTCGCGGCCGACTCGGCCCGTGCGATGAAAGCGCCGCTCGACGACCTCGGCGTGGCCTGGACGGTCGGCATCCGCACCGGCGACACGCCGTCGGCCGAACGTGCGAAGCAGGACCGGCGGATGCCGAGCGCCCTCGTCACGACGCCCGAGTCGCTCTCGCTGATGCTGACCCGCGAACGCGCCCACGACGAGCTTGCGGGCGTCCACACCGTGATCGTCGACGAGTGGCACGAGCTCATGGGCAGCAAGCGCGGCGTGCAGGTGCAGCTCGCGCTGGCCCGCCTGAAGCACTGGAACCCGGGCCTCGTCGTCTGGGGCCTGTCGGCGACGCTCGGCAACCTCGACGAGGCGATGCATGTCCTCCTCGGCCACGCGGACGGCCTCGCCGTGCGCGGCCGGATCGAGAAGAACCTGGTCATCGACACCTTGCTGCCGAACAACCCGGGCCGCTTCTCGTGGGGCGGCCATCTCGGCAAGCAGATGCAGCACCCTGTCGTCGAGGAGATCGAGCGCTCGGCGACGACGCTGGTCTTCGTCAACATGCGCTCGCAGGCCGAAGCCTGGTACCAGCTCATCCTCGAGCAGCGCCCCGACTGGGCCGGTGTCGTCGCGCTCCATCACGGCTCGCTCGACAGGGAAGTGCGCGACTGGGTCGAGCTCGGCCTGAAGGAAGGGCGCCTCAAGGCCGTTGTCGCGACCTCGTCGCTCGACCTCGGCGTCGACTTCTTGCCGGTCGAGCGGGTGCTCCAGATCGGCTCGGCGAAGGGCGTCGCACGACTCCTGCAGCGCGCCGGCCGGAGCGGCCACGCGCCCGGGCGCGCGAGCCGGATCACGCTGGTGCCGACCAACACGCTCGAGCTGGTCGAGGCGGTCGCCGCGCGGCGGGCCGCGCTCGCCGGCAAGATCGAGAAGCGCTCGACGCCCGACAAGCCGTTCGACGTGCTGGTCCAGCACCTCGTCACGATCGCGATCGGCGGCGGCTTCGCGGCCGAGGCGATGTACCAGGAGGTGACCGGCGCATGGGCCTACCGCAAGCTGACGCGCGCCGAGTTCCAGTGGGCGCTCGACTTCGTCGTCAAGGGCGGTGACAGCCTGACGGCGTACCCCGAGTACCACCGCGTCGTCGACATCGACGGCACCTACCGCGTGCCGAGCGCGGTCATCGCGCGTCGCCACAAGCTCAACGTCGGCACGATCGTGAGCGACGCCTCGATGCAGGTGAAGTACCTCACCGGCGGGCGCATCGGCGTCGTCGAGGAAGGCTTCGTGGCGCGGCTGAAGAAGGGCGACTGCTTCGTCTTCGCCGGGCGCACGCTCGAATTCGTGCGCGCCGAGGAGATGACCGCCTACGTCAGGCGCGCCGACGGGAAGAAGGCGGCCATGATCAGCTGGGCCGGCGCCAAGATGCCGCTCTCGAGCGAGCTCGCCGACTCGGTGATGGACGTCCTCGCCGACGCGGCGCAGGGCGACTTCTTCGAGCCCGAGATGGAAGCGGCGCGGCCGATGCTCGAGACACAGGCGCAGCTCTCGCGCATCCCGACGCCGAAGACGCTCTTGATCGAGCGGCTGGTCTCGCGCGAGGGGCAGCACCTCTTCCTCTATCCCTTCGCCGGTCGCAACGCCCACATCGGCCTCGGCAGCCTGCTCGCGTGGCGGCTCTCGAAGGACGAGCCGAACACCTTCTCGATCGTCATCAACGACTACGGGCTCGAGCTGCTCTCTGCCAAGCCGGTCGATCCGGCATCGCTCGTCGACCAGAGCCTCTTCGACGAGGGCGACCTGCTCCACGACGTCCTCGCGAGCCTCAACTCGAGCGAGCTCGCGCGCCGGCGCTTTCGCGAGATCGCGCGCGTCTCGGGGCTCATCAGCCAGGGCTTTCCGGGGCAGCCCAAGTCGAACCGCCAGCTGCAGGCGTCGAGCTCGCTCTTCTACGAGGTCTTTCGCAAGTACGACGGCGCCAACATGCTGCTCGGTCAGGCCGAGAGCGAGGTGCTCAGCCAGGAGCTCGACATCAAGAGGCTCGCCCAGGTGCTCAAGCGCATGCGCGAGCAGCGCGTCGTCTTCGTCGAGCTCGCGGTGCCGAGCCCGTTCGCGCTGCCGCTGATGGTCGAGCGCTTCCGCGAGAAGCTCTCGACCGAGAAGCTGAAGGACCGGCTCGAGCGGATGCTGAAGGAGATGGAGCGCGAGGCCGAGCGACAGTGAGCGTCGCGCGGCTCAGCGCGGCTCGAGCTGCTCGCTCTGCAGGAAGAGCAGCGTCGCCGCCCACGCCAGCGACGCGAGCAGCCCGACGCCGCCCAGCGCCTTCATCGCCATCGCCCAGCCGCGGGCGCGGTCGAGCTGGCCGAAGCGCTCGAAGAGAAAGACGAAGTCGTGGAAGCGATCGGCGCCGGTGCCGCCGCCGATCAGGGGCAGCACCGGGTCGAAGGCGTCGTAGGCGTAGATCGACGAGTCGATCAGGCTGAGCGCCATCCAGGCCATGCACATCGCGGCGCCGAAGTTGTCGTCGCGGCGATGCAGGGCGACCGCGCAGACGAGCGGGATCAGCAGCTGGCCGAGCGTGCCGCCGGCGACGCCCATCGTGTGGCCGAGCGGCATGAAGGCGACGTGCCCGGCCTCGTGGAAGAGGATGACGGTCAGGTGCAGGACGGTCGGCGTGTCGGTCATCCTGCCGAACACCAGGGTCATGCCCCAGAGCAGCATGAGCGCAAACGCGGCCAGGCGGCCGAACCAGGCGACGCGCGGCACGTCGTCGGGCACGAAGAGCAGTCGCTCGCGCAGCGGGACGCGGTCGTCGACTGCATCGGAAAGCGACCTCATCGTGGCGATGATCGCTGCAAAGCGGAGAGCGTCGACCCGCGGCTGCGTGCGGAAGTCACGCCCGGACAAGGCCGGCCCCGCAAGCGGGCGCTCGAAGCTGCCGAAGAGAGGGACGCGCGCTCGATGCTTCGCCACGCGCTCACCCCTGACCTCCGGAGCCCGACCGTGAACCTGCTGTCTCTTTCTCTCGCTTCCCTCGTCGTCGTGTCGGCGCTGCCGGCCGGTGCGGCCGAGCTCTACGGCGGGGTCGGCACGACCGGCCTCGAAGTCGGCGTGGCACAGCCGCTGTCGGATGCGCTCTCGGCCCGGCTCGACGTCAACTACCTGCGCGTCACGCGCAACTTCAACACCAGCAACATCGATTACGACGCCAGGATCAAGGCCTCGAACCTCGGCGTGTACCTCGATGGCTTCATCGCCGGAGGCCTGCGCATCACGGCCGGCGCGCTGGTCGGCCAGCGCAAGGTCCATGGCGTCGCCCGCAGCATGGGCGGCACGATCACCTTCAACGGCGTGAGCTATCCGGTGTCGGCGAGCGACTCGCTCGACTTCGATGCCGACTTCCCGACCGTGACGCCGTACCTCGGCATCGGCTTCGGCCATCGGGCAACTGGCGCCGGGCTGCGCATCTATGCCGACGCCGGCGTCGCGTGGGGCCGGCCCGAGGTGCGCCTCTCGCCTTCGGCGAGCCTGGCGGCCAAGGTCAATCCCACCGACCTTGCGGCCGAGCAGGCCTCGGCGCAGGACAAGGCCAACAGCCTGCGCGTCTATCCGGTCGTCAAGCTCGGCGTCGCCTACGCGTTCTAGGCGGCCGAAGCCGCGGCGTCGCTAACATTGCCGGCACGGGTGCCTCGCGCGTCGGGGCCCCGCGCCTCATGCCACTGCTGCCGCCGGTCGTGCCCACTTCTTCGCCGTCTCGCACGGCGCACGTCCGGGCCGTCCTGCTGCTCGCGTTGCTGGTCGCGCCGGTCGGCGCCGCGGCCTTCACCTTCCGGGACGGCAGCCTCGGCGAGTGCGTGACTTCGGAAGGCGTCGCGCATGAGCGCGAGCACCCGGCCGACGATCCTTCGGCGCCGCACGGCTACATCGGCTTGACCCACCGCGAGCCGGGCACGGGCTGGACGATCGACTGGAACCTGCTGCTGCTCGCGAGCACGCCCGACGTCGAGCACGACTTCGTCTTCTTCCACGAGTGCGCCCACGCGCGCACCGGCACGCTCGACGAGCTCGAGGCGAACTGCGTCGGCCTGGTCGACATGCGTGCCGCCGGTCGCGCCGGGCGCGAGGTGGAGGCCAGGCTCGCGGCCTATCACCGGCGCCAGGGCTATCTCGGCGAGCCCTACGGCATCGCCCGCGACTACTGGGCGCGGACGGTGGCGTGCGCGAACCGGCGCCGCTAGGGCCGCGCTTGCGCGCGGGCGCTAGAACGTCGGCTCGGTTTCCTGCAGCTGCTCGTAGAGCTTGTCGAAGGCGCGATCGGGCTTGCCGTCGGCGCCACTGAACTTCGAGCGCACGTAGGGCGGCAGCGTGGCGAGCGCGGTCGCGGCGTCGGTCTTGGTGCCGACGGCAAGCGCCAGCGCGCAGGCGGCGCGCACGGTGTGGT
>JBDTJD010000009.1:0-4682 GCA_039935975.1 Caldimonas sp. | reverse complement strand
GGCTGCACACCAATCCGCTGCGCATCCTCGACAGCAAGAATCCTGCGTTGCAGCCGGTCATCGAGGCGGCGCCCCGCCTGATGGAGTTCCTCGGTGCCGATTCGCTCGGTCACTTCGCCGCCGTCCGTGCGGTGCTCGACGCCGCCGGGCTCGCGTACCGCGTCAACCCTCGCCTCGTGCGCGGCCTCGACTACTACAACCTCACGGTCTTCGAGTGGACGACCGACAAGCTCGGCGCCCAGGGCACGGTCTGCGGCGGTGGCCGCTACGACGGCCTGTTCGAACAACTCGGCGGCAAGCCGACGCGCGCCGTCGGCTGGGGCATGGGGGTCGAGCGCATGCTCCTCCTGCTCGAAGCGGTCGGTGCCGAGGCGACGGCCGCGACAGTCGACGCCTATGCCATCGTTCCCGACGCCGGCGCGCTCCCCGTCGCGATGACCACCTGCGAGGCGCTGCGTGCTGCCGGTGTCGCGGTCCAGATGCACGCTGCGGGCAGCGAAGGTTTGGGCAGCATGAAGTCGCAGTTCAGGAAGGCGGACGCCAGCGGCGCGCGCTACGCCGTCATCTTCGGCGCAGACGAGCGCGCGCGCGGCGAGGCGTCGGTGAAGTCGCTGCGCGACCCCGCCGCGCCGCAGCGCACGGTCGCGCTCGCCGACGTCTCGACCTGGGCCTCGACCCTCACCGCATAATTCGCGTTTGCCCGCTTCACGCCCGCGAGATCGCGCGGCGCTTCCCATCCCGCCATGGCCACTCATCTCGACCTCGAAGAGCAGGAACAGCTCGACCAGCTGAAAGCCTTCTGGAAGCAGTACGGCAACCTCGTCACCTGGGTGCTCGTCGTCGTCCTTGGCGGCTTTGCGGCCTGGAACGGCTGGAACCTCTATCAGCGTGACCAGGGCGCCAAGGCGGGGGCCCTGTTCGACGAAGTCGATCGCGCGGCGCAAGCTTCCGATGCCGACGTCGCGACCAGGATCTTCGCCGACATGAAGTCGCACTATCCCGGTGCCGCGTTCACGCAGCAGGCCGGCCTCGTCGCCGCACGCGTTTCGGCGGAGAAAGGCAAGCTCGACGAGGCGCAGGCCAGCCTCGCCTGGGTCGCCGACAACGCGAGCGAGAGCGAGTACCGGGCGATCGCCCGCCTTCGGCTGGCCGGCCTCCAGCTCGACGCGAAGAAATACGACGACGCCCTCAAGACGCTCGACGGCATCGATTCGCCCGAGTTCGCGGCGCTTGCCGCCGACCGCCGCGGCGATGTCTACCTGGCCCAGGGCAAGGGCGAGGATGCGAAGGCGGCGTACCAGAAGGCCTGGACCGCGATGGACGCGAAGATCGACTACCGCAAGCTCGTCGAGGCCAAGCTCAACGTGCTCGGCGTGCAGCCGGCGGCCAGCGCCGCCGAGGCGGCGAAGTGACGCTGGCGACGACGCGGCGCGCCCGGGCGCGGGGCCGGCTCGGCGCCGTGCTCGCGGTGCTGGCGCTCTCTTTCCTCGCGGGCTGCTCGACGGTCGACTCGGTCTACAACTCAACCGTCGGGCGGCTGTTCGGATCGGACAAGCCCAGGCCGAAGGAACTCGAGCCGATTGCCGCGCCGATCTCCGTGCGTCCGGTCTGGAGCCAGAACATCGGCTCGGTCGAGTTTCCGCTCACGGTCGCGGTCAATGCCAACGTGCTGACCCTGGCCGCGAGCGGCGGCAGCGTCGTTGCGCTCGAGGCCGACAGCGGCAAGACGCTCTGGCGCGTCGACGTCGGCGCGAAGATCGCGGCCGGCGTCGGCAGCGACGGCAAGGTCGCCGCGGTCGTGACGCGCGGCGGCGAGCTCGTCGCGATAGAGAACGCCCGCGTCAAGTGGAAAAAGGAACTCGGCTTTCGCGTTGCCACTGCGCCGCTGGTTGCCGGCGGCCGGGTCTTCGTCCTGGGCGTCGATCGAGCGATCCAGGCCTTCGACGCCAACGATGGCGTCAAGCTCTGGCAGCTGGCGCGGCCCGGCGATCCGCTCACGCTTTCGCAGACCGGCGTCATCGCCGCCTTCCGAAACACGCTGGTCGTCGGGCAGGGCCCGCGCATGGCCGGCCTCGATCCGGTCGGTCCGTCGCTGCGCTGGGAAGTGCCGCTCGGTTCGCCGCGTGGCGCGAACGAGGTGGAGCGTCTGGCCGACCTGGTCGGCCCGGCAGTGCGCGTCGGCGATCTTCTCTGCGCCCGGTCGTTCCAGGCGGCGGTCGGCTGCATCAACGCGCAGCTCGGCACCATCGCATGGACCAAGGCGATCGGCGGCACCGACGCGGTTGCCGGCGACGCCGAGCTTCTCTTCAGCGCCGATGCCTCCGACCGGATCAGCGTCTTTCGCACCACCACCGGCGAGATCGCCTGGATCTCCGAAGCGCTCATGTTCCGCCGCCTGGGCGCACCGGGCGTCGTCGGCCAGTCGGTCGTCTTCGGTGACGCGAGCGGCATGCTGTACTGGCTGTCGCGGGCCAAGGGCGAGTCGCAGGCGCGGGTGCCGACCGACGGCAGCGCGCCAGGCGCGCCACCGGTGAGCGTCGGCGGCGTGCTCGTGGTCGTGACGCGATCGGGCGGCGTCTTCGCCTTCCGGCCGTCGTGACCGACCCGGCGATACGCGGGCGATGACGGGATGAAACCCGTGATCGCGCTGGTCGGCCGGCCCAATGTCGGCAAGTCGACGCTCTTCAATCGACTGACGAAGAGCCGCGATGCGATCGTCGCCGATTTCGCCGGCCTCACCCGCGATCGACATTACGGCGACGCGGTCGCATTCGGCCGCGAGTTCATCGTCATCGACACCGGCGGATTCGAGCCCGATCATCCGACCGGCATCGTGCGCGAGATGGCCCGGCAGGCCGAGCAGGCCGTCGCCGAGGCCGATGCGGTCGTCTTCGTCGTCGACCTGCGCGCGGGTGTCTCGGCGCACGACCACGACATCGCGCGCTACCTGAGGAGCGCCGGCAAGAAGGTGATCCTCGCCGCGAACAAGGCCGAGGGCATGCCGACTTCGCCGATGCTGGGCGAGTTCTACGAGCTCGGGCTCGGCGAGCCGCATCCGGTGTCGGCGGCGCACGGCCAGGGCGTCGTCTCGCTCGCCGAGGCCGCGCTCGAGGCGGCGCTCGGTCACACGCCGACCAGCGATGACGCTGCGGACGAAGCGGTCTTCAGTTCCGAGCAGGCAGACGCCGACGCGCCGATTCGCCTGGCCGTGGCCGGTCGGCCGAACGTGGGCAAGTCGACGCTCATCAACGCCTGGCTGGGCGAGGAGCGGCTGGTCGCCTTCGACCAGCCGGGCACGACACGCGACGCGATCGTCGTTCCCTTCGAGCGGGGCGGCAAGCGCTTCGACCTGGTCGACACCGCCGGCCTGCGTCGACGCGGCAAGGTGTTCGAGGCGGTCGAGAAGTTCTCGGTCGTGAAGACCCTGCAGGCGATCGCCGAGGCCAACGTCGTCCTCCTGCTCCTCGACGCGACGCAGGGCGTCACCGATCAGGACGCGCACATCGCCGGCTACATTCTCGAGAGCGGTCGGGCCGTCGTCCTGGCGGTCAACAAGTGGGACGCCGTCGACGCCTACGAGAAGGAGACGCTGCAGCGCTCGATCGAGCAGCGGCTGCCGTTCCTGAAGTTCGCGCCGGTGCTCAACATCTCGGCGAAGAAGCGGCAGGGCTTCGGGCCGGTCTGGACGTCGATCGCCGAGGCGCATGCGTCGTCGACGCGCAAGATGCCGACGCCCGTGCTGACGCGCCTGCTCGAGGAGGCCGTGATGCACCAGACCCCGAAGCGCGCCGGCGCCTTTCGTCCCAAGCTTCGTTACGCGCACCAGGGCGGCATGAATCCGCCGGTGATCATCATTCACGGCAACTCGCTCGAGCATGTGACCGACGCGTACAAGCGCTTCCTCGAAGGGCGCTTTCGTGCCCACTTCAAGCTCACCGGCACGCCGCTGCGCATCGAGATGCGCTCGTCGAAGAATCCGTTCGTGGAAAACGGCCGCGGCGGTCGCGTGAAGGCCCGTTGATGCATGGCCTTAAACCGCTCTGCGGGAAACCCCTGTGTTAAGGTTTCTCGCTCCAGAACACATCACGGAGCCACAACGTGAGCAACAAAGGGCAGCTGTTACAAGACCCCTTCCTGAACCTGCTGCGCAAGGAGCATGTTCCCGTCTCGATCTACCTCGTCAACGGCATCAAGTTGCAGGGTCACATCGAGTCGTTCGATCAGTACGTCGTCCTGCTGCGCAACACCGTCACCCAGATGGTCTACAAGCACGCGATCTCGACCGTGGTTCCCGGCCGGGCGGTGAATTTCCAGACCGCGCCGGAAGCGTCCGACCAGCCTTGACCATCGTCTCGGGTTCGGGGCGTTGCCGTTGAGCGGCGCCCGTCAGGTCGAAGGGGAGGCGCCGGCTCGGGCCATCCTCGTCGGCGTCGACTTCGGGGCCAAGCGCGCGTTCGACGAGTCGCTCGACGAGCTCTCGCTCCTTGCGGAATCGGCCGGAGACATCGCCGTCGCCCGCGTGATCGCTCGCCGCAAGGCGCCCGACGCCGCATTCTTCGTCGGCTCCGGGAAGGCCGATGAGCTGAAGGAGCTGGTGCAGCTGCACCAGGCCGAAGCGGTCATCTTCGACCAGGCGCTTTCGCCCGCGCAGCAGCGCAATCTCGAGCGCCATCTCGGCGTCG
>JBDTJD010000008.1:0-4482 GCA_039935975.1 Caldimonas sp. | reverse complement strand
TCCGGGCCTGGGGCGTTGGCGTGAACACGCCTTTGGCGATCCTCAGGGTGATCGAAGACGCCGACCCGGATGTCTGCCTCTGTGCGCGCCAGTACTCGCTGATCGACCATGCCGATGCGCTGGACGTACTCTTCCCGGCGGTGCGGGCGAAGAACGTGTCGCTCGTGATCGGTTCGGCCCTCAACGCGGGCTTCATCTCGGGAAGCCCGCGCTACAACTATGGCGAGGAGAACTTCAGGATTCCTCCCGAAGTGCTCCAGAAGCTCGTCCGGCTGCGTGCTGTGGCGCAACGTCACGGCGTCGACCTGCGTACCGCCGCCCTGCAGTTCTCGGCAGCCGCGCCCGAGGCGGTCGCGCTCGTGGTGGGTGCCGGAAGCGAACGGCAGATACAAGAAGACTGGAACTCGATGCAGGCAACGATCCCGAAAGTCTTCTGGAGCGAACTCCGGCAGGAACGGCTGATCGAGGAGAACGCGCCGACCCCGGCTGGATGACCGCCTATTGCCCCGAATTCATAAGACGGCGTCCCCGACCGCCACGCTTTGGCCGCTACTGGTTGAGCAGGATCGAGACGATCAGGCCAGTGGCGATGGCGGCCAGCACGTAGTCACCGCCGGCCTGCACCCAGTGGTAGCCCCGCGGCGGCTGACTCAGGCGGTGGCCGCGCCAATCGTCGACCACATATTGCGGGCTTCGGTACTGGGGGGGCAGCCGGTCGCCTCGGTAAAAGGAATGATCGGGCCCCGCGCCGCGGCCCTGGCGCCGGTAGTAGCTGTTCGTGCCGTAGTCACTCGCCTCACCCCGGCCATTCCAGCCGGAGCGGCGATCATCGCCCCGGTCACGGCGGCCATACCCTGGCAGCTCTTGTCGCTGGTATCCAGGGTTATCGCTTCGATAACCATTCCGATCGGAATACTGACCGTTGTTGACGCGCGGATCGCGACGTTGTTCATTGCCACGGGCATCTCGGCTATCGGGGCGACCGTCTCGCTGCTGGTAATGCTGAGCAGCCCGTTGTTGGTCCGCGTATTCGCGTGCTTCCTTCGCCCTGATCGCCTGATCCTGCAGGTCCTTCTCGATGTACGACTGGGCAAAGCTGCCGGCACTGCCGAAGGCAAGAGATGCGGCGGCTACGGCAGCAACGATTTTCTGGACTTTCATGGCGGTCTCCTTTTCGAGCGTCCTCGATGGTGACTCGGCGACCGACCGCTCCCTGTAGGAGAGATCACCGGTTTCACGTCGGGACGAAGGCGGCTGGCTTGCGGTCCGTGCGGCCGCACACAGAACTTCACACGAAGCCAATGCTGCCGACATGAAAAGCGAATGCCGGCGAGACTGTCAACAGCTTGCCCCGGGCTCGGCGTCCGGGCATCATGCGTCGCACCGCGCGACGCCCGCACGGCCGCTCAGCTCACCATGCCCGGACTCGAACCTCGACACCACTTCGCCGTTCTTCTGACTGCCTGCCTGTCCTCCGGGACCGGCTTCGCGGCGGAAGGTCCTCCGGTCGCGCCGGTTCGGCCGGTCACTGACACCTACTTCGGCACCGCCGTCGTCGATCCCTACCGCTACTTCGAGAACCTGAAAGATCCCGAGGTGCAGTCGTGGATGAAGTCGCAAGCCGCGTACGCACGCGGCGTGCTCGACCGCATTCCCGGGCGCGACGCCCTGCTCGACCGCATCCATGCGCTGTCGAACATCGACACCCGCCGCGGCGGGTTCGTGCAACGCGGGAGGCGCTTCTTCTATCAGGTCACCGAGCCGGGCGCCGAGCAGCCCAAGCTGTTTTATCGCGACGGCCTCGCCGGCGCAGAACATCTGTTGCTCGATCCGGCCACCCTCGGCAAGGGAACGAACACGCACTACGCCGTCGACTACTACACGCCCTCCTGGGACGGCAAGCTGCTCGCCTACGGGCTGTCGAGCGGCGGCTCCGAGGCGAGCGTGCTGCGCGTGCTCGACGTTGCAAGCGGCCAGGGCCTTGCAGAATCGATCGATCGGGCGCACGACTCCACGATCACCTGGCGGGCCGACAACCGCTCGTTCTTCTATTTCAAGTTCAACAAGGTGACGCCCGAGACGCCGCCGTCCGAAACGGAGTTCAACGCGCGAACCTACCTGCACGTGGTGGGCCAAGGGGTCAATGGAGAAACCGACGCGCTTGTGTTCGGCCGTGGCGTCTCCAAGCTCGCGGTGCCCGAAGGACAGATTACCTACGTCCTTGGCGAACCTCGATCGCGCTGGGCAGTCGCGGTCGCGAACCACAACGCCGACGACAACCCGTCCACCTACTACGTCGCACCGATGGCGCAGGTGACCGGGCCAGCGACGCCATGGAGGAAGATCGCCGATGTCGACGACGGCGTCAGCGGCGCCGTCGTTCACGGCGACACGATGTACTTCCTGTCGCGCAAAGGCGCCTCGCGCTTCCGCATCCTGTCGACCCCGCTCGCCCGGCCCGACGTCAAGGCGGCGACGGTCGTCGTCCCGGAAGGCCCGGGCGTCGTCACCGATTTCGGCCTCGCGTCGGACGGCATCTACTACCGGGTGCGCGACGGCGGCTTCGCGAAGCTGATGAAAACCGGCTTCGACGGCACGGGCACTCGCGCCGTCCCGCTGCCGTTCGAAGGCAACCTCTTCGGGCCCATCACCGACGCGACGCAGCCGGGCGCGCTCTTCAACATGCAGAGCCCGTCCCATCCCCCACAGATCTTCACCTATGACCCGGCGACGGACAAGACGGCCAATTCGGGAATGGTCCCGCCGTCGAAGATCGACGCGTCGTCACTCGAGTCGAAGGAAGTGCTCGTCACCAGCTACGACGGCACACAGGTGCCGCTGACGATCGTCTACAAGAAGGGCATCGTTCTCGACGGTTCGCACCCGACCATCCTCGACGGCTACGGCGCTTATGGCATCGTGTCGGAGAGCTTTTTCCGGGCCGCTTCACTCGCCTGGGTGGAGCGCGGCGGCGTGCTCGCAACTGCGCACATCCGCGGTGGTGGCGAGTACGGCGAAGACTGGCACCTCGGCGGCATGATGAAGACCAAGCTCAACACGGTCTTCGACTTCATCGCCTGCGGCCAATACCTCATCGACCAGAAATACACGAGCCCGAAACGACTTGCCGCCGAAGGCGGCAGCGCGGGCGGCATCACGGTGGGACGCGCCATGACGATCCGGCCCGACCTGTTCGGCGTCGTGCTCGACCATGTCGGCATGTCCGACACGCTGCGCGCCGAGACCGAACCCAACGGGCCACCGAACGTCGTCGAGTTCGGATCGATCAGGACGGAAGACGGGTTCCATGGCCTCTACGGGATGAGCCCCTACCAGCACATCACTGCGGGCACTGCCTACCCGGCGGTGATGTTCGTGACCGGTGCCAACGATCCGCGCGTGGCGCCGTGGCACATGATGAAGATGGCCGCGAAGACGCAGGCCGCCACGTCGAGCAAGAGACCCGTGCTGCTGCGCATCGACTACGACGCGGGCCACGGCATGGGCTCGAACCGCTCTCAGCGCGAAATGCTGCTCGCGGACACATGGGCGTTCGCGCTGTGGCAAATGGGCGATTCGGCCTTCCAGCCGAGGTGACATGAGCAAGAGCAAGCCCGTCGCGGAGTTCGACGTTGCCGTGATCGGCGCCGGCCAGGCCGGGCCGAGCCTGGCGATGACACTCGCCGGGCGCGGTGAGCGGGTTGCCCTGATCGAAGGGGGGCGGGTCGGCGGCTCCTGCGTCAACTACGGTTGCACGCCGACCAAGACGCTGCGCAAGAGCGCGCGGGTCGCCCACCTGGTGCGTCGTGCGGGCGACTTCGGCATCCAGGCCGGGAAAATCGAGATCGACTTCGCGGCCGCGATGGAGCGGATGCAGCAGCGGGTCGACGAGTCGCGCACGGGGCTGGAGAAATCGATCGCCGGGCAGGACGGCCTGACCTTGCTGCGGGGCTGGGGCGCATTTGCGGGCCGCGCCGGTGACCGGTTCGAGCTGACCGCCGGCGACCAGACGCTGCGGGCCGCGCGGGTCTTCCTCAACACCGGCACCCGCGCGTTCATTCCGCCGCTGCCGGGGATCGATGACGTGCCGCATCTCGACAATGTCAGCCTGCTCCAGCTGCGCGAGCGTCCGCGCCATCTGATCATCATCGGCGGCAGCTACATCGGCCTCGAAATGGGACAGATCTTTCGCCGGCTCGGCAGCGACGTCACCGTGATCGAGGCCGACGCGCGCATCACCGGCCGCGAAAACGAGGCGGTCTCGAAAGCCCTGACCGAGATGCTGCAGGTCGAAGGCATCTGCTTCCACACCGGCAACGAGATCGAGCGGGTGGAGAAGGGTCCCGATGCCGGGATCGTCGTGAAGGTCGGTGGGCAGCGGGTCGAGGGCTCGCACCTGCTGGTCGCCACCGGGCGCAGCCCGAACACCGAGCGCCTCAACCTGGCTGCCGTCGGGGTCGAGACCGACGAGCGCGGCTTCGT
>JBDTJD010000007.1:0-5288 GCA_039935975.1 Caldimonas sp. | reverse complement strand
ACCCCGACGACGCGCTCGGCGTGAACCGGATGATGTCCGACATCTTGATGATCACGCAGTGGTAGGTCCCGTCGGGCGGGTTGCCGCTGCCGAGCGTCGGCGCGGCGAGGAAGTCGACCTCGGTCGGTGCCGTGTTCGAGAACACGGTGTAGGGATTCGTGCAGAGCGGGCTCGCCGACAGCATCACGCTGTAGACCTGGAGCTTGAGCGAGCTGGCGTCGAGCGCCATCGCTTGCGAGGATGCGGCCAGGGCCGAGGCGAGAAGGGCGAGCCGGATGAGCTTCATGGTCGCTCCTCGCTTCAGCTGCCGGCGCCGACGATCGTCAGCTTGGCGGCGGTGGCGGTGCCGGCCGCGCTGTCGCCGCCGCCTCCGCAGGAAGTGATCGCGGCGCCCGCGACCAGGGCACACACGACAAGGGCAAGCAGACGCTTCATGAAGACTCCATGGACGAACCGAAGGTGGCCGGTTGTCGGCAGGAGCGGCTCGGGCTTGAGCGGCGAATCTCCGGTCAGCGGACTTTCGTGAGTTCCGACCGGGCCGCGCGCACCTGCGGCGACGGCGCGCTCGTGCGCCTGGCGACAGCTCCCGCACTGGCGCCGCCCGAGACCGGCCCGCTACGATCCGCTGCGTGAGGGCGCCCGCTCGCCCGAGGAGACCGAACATGTCCGATCCTGCCGACTTCGCCGCGATCCTGGCGCAATGGGAAGCGCAGCAGCCCGATGCTGTCGCCCTCACCTTCGCGGGGTCCGACCGGACCTGGAGCCAGCTGGCCGAGCGCGTGCGCCGCGCCGCCGCGGCCTTGCGGGCCGCGGGCCTCGTTCCCGGCGACCGGATCGCCGTGCTCGACCTCAACCACCCGTCGTGCCTGGAACTGACGCTGGCTTGCGCCCAGATCGGCACGGCCAACGCGGTCGTCAACTTCCGGCTGGCGCCGCCCGAGATCGCCTACGTGATCAACGACGCGAAGGCACGGCTCCTCTTCGTCGGGCCCGAATTCGCCGGCGCAGTCGACAAGCTCCGCCTCCACCTGCCGGCCGTCGAGCGCGTCGTCCGCGTCGGCGGCGACGGCGACGAGTACGAGGCCTGGCTGGCCGCGCACGAGCCCGATCGCCGCGCCCACCCGGCCGCGCCGGGCGACTGCTTCGTGCAGCTCTACACCTCGGGCACGACCGGCTTTCCGAAGGGCTCGATGCTCACCCACCGCGGCATGCTGGCCCACTCCCGCAACGTGGCTGCGACGCAGGCCTTCGACCCGAGTTCGCGTGTGCAGGTGGCGATGCCGCTCTTCCATGTCGGTGGCACGAGCTATGCGTTGATGGCGATCAGCCTGGGAGCGCGCCTCTTCATCATGCGCATGCCCGACCCGGCCGCGGCGCTCGCCATGCTCGAGGCCGAGAGGATCACGCACACCTTCTACGTGCCGTCGCTGATGGCGATGATCAACCAGGTTCCCGGCGCCGCCGAGCGCGACTATTCGGCGCTGAAGGCCGTGTCGTACGGTGCGTCGCCGATGCCGCTGCCGGTGATGCGCGCGTCGCTCAAGCTCTTTCCGGGCGTGATGCAGCAGGTCTACGGCATGACCGAGCAGAGCGGCGCCGTGAGCGTGCTCGGCGCCGAGGACCATGCCGATCCGGCCGTCGCGCACCGGCTCGTGTCCGCGGGCCAGGCGATCACCGGCGTCGAGATCGAGATCCGCGATCCGGCCAGCGGCGAGCCCGTGGCCACCGGCGAGCGGGGCGAGGTCTGGGTGCGCAGCGAGCAGATCATGGGCGGCTACTGGGCCAAGCCGGAAGCGACCGCCGCGACGATCACGCCGGACGGGTGGCTGCGCTCCGGCGACGGCGGCTACCTCGACGGCGACGGCTATCTCTACATCACCGACCGCATCAAGGACATGATCATCAGCGGCGGCGAGAACATCTACCCGGCCGAGATCGAGCGCGTGCTGGCCGAGCATCCGTCGATCCGCGACGTCGCCGTGATCGGCGTGCCCGACGAGCGCTGGGGCGAGGTGCCCAAGGCGGTTGTCGTCGCCGCGCCCGGCGTCACGATCGACACCGAGCAGGTGCTCGCCTGGTGCCGCGAGCGCATCGCGTCGTTCAAGTGCCCGAAGACCATCGACGTCGTCGCCGAGCTTCCGCGCAACCCGACCGGCAAGATCCTGAAGAAGGACCTGCGCAAGCCCTACTGGGAGGGCCGCGAGCGGCAGGTGGCCTGAGAGGGCACGAGGCGATCAGGAGGAAGCGCTGCCTCGAGATCTTCCGGCGTCAGCGATCGCGCGCCGGCCCGCCCGCCTTGGTCGCGTAGTAGAGGCTTTGCTGGAAGAGACGCAAGACGTTCTCGTCGCTGATCCACGGGAACTTCGCGCGCAGCAGCGGCGCGAGCGACTCGGGGAGGAGCGCCGGCTCGCCGTCGCGGACGAAGCCGTGCACGGTCTCGTGGCCCAGGCGCATCGCACCCCGGCAGTCGTCGTCGATGCGGTCGAGCTCGACGCCGCTCAGCGACGGATGGCGCTCGCGCAGCCGGCCCTGCACGGGCGCGAGCCACTGCTCCCCCCAGTCCATCGCCAGGTCAAGGCCCTCGTTGCGCACGTCGTCGGGCGGCAGGGGGCGCCTCGGCAGGAGCTTCGACAGCCACGACATGGCCTTCAGCTTAACGCGCGGCGGGCCGCAGACTATCCTCGGAGCCGCGGCGCTGCCCGCCCGCTTCCCCCTTTCGCACCTCCTGGAATCGACATGTCCGACAAGAGCACGCTCAGCCCCCAGTTCATCGCCGCCCAACGCAAGCGCCTGGAGGCCTTGAAGGCGGATCTGCTCGGCGCCGAGAACACGGCACAGGAAGAGAACCGGGATCTTCAGGAAGCCCGCGGCGCGGAGGCCCAGGAGTACGAGGACGCGGCCCAGGCCATGGACCGCAAGGAAGTCCTGCAGGCCCGGCACGACGTCGACCTGCCACGCCTGGCCAACATCGACCGGGCGCTCAAGAAGATCGAGCTCGGCACCTACGGGCTCTCCGACAAGAGCGGCAAGGCGATCCCGAAGGCGCGCCTGGAAGCGTCTCCCGAGGCCGTCCTCACGGTCGAAGAGGCCGCGGCGAAAGAATAGAAACGCGCCGGGATCTTGCCCTCGCCAGGGCGGTTGCACCGCCGCCCCGACGGGCCCTAGCCCGGTGATAGCCAACGCGTCGCGCTGTAGATCGCCAGGCCGACGAGCCCGCCGACGAGCGTGCCGTTGATGCGGATGAATTGCAGGTCGCGGCCGATGTTGAGCTCGAGCTCGCGCGTCATCTCGGCCGCGTTCCAGTCGCCGACGCGGGCGACGATGTAGCGGCGGATGTCCTCGCGGTAGCGCTCGATCCAGCGCGGCGCCGCGATCTGGAGCTGCTCGTTGATCCAGTCGCGCATCGCGGCGTCGGCCAGCAGCTTCTCGCCGAGCGAGCGCGTGCCGAGCATGGCCTGCTCGCGGATCGTCGAGCCTTCTGAGCCCAGATCGCCCTGCACCCACGCGATCGTCTCGCTCCAGAGGCCCTGCAGGTACGCCGAGAGCGCCGGGTGGGCGAGCATTTCCTGCTTGATCGATTCGCCCTTGAGGCGAACGTCGGGATCATCCTTCAGTCGGTCGATGAAGCCGGCGACGAACTCGTCGAAGCGCAGGCGCAGCGGGTGGGCCGGATCGGCGCCCATCTCGCCGACGAGGCGCACCATGCCCGCGACCATCTTCTCGGTGGCGTAGCGGCCGGCGACGTTGTCGAGGCCGACGACCTTCAGGTACTTGACCTCGGCCGCGACGACGTCCGCGACTTCGGCCTTGATGCTCTCGTCGTCGAGCATGAGGGCGAGCTGCTGGAGGATGCCGTCGAGCACCTGCTGGTGGCGCTGGCCCGCGGTGAGCGCGTCGAGCAGCTGGCCGGCCAGCAGCGACACGTCGACCTGCTCGAGGCGGGCCACGACCGTGGAGCGGAAGAAGGTGCGCACGCGCTCGTCGTCGAGCACGCCGATGACGTAGGCGAGCGCCGACGACAGGTGCTCGGCCAGCCCCTCGGCATGGCGCGGCTCGGCGAGCCAGGTGCCCAGGCGCCTGGCCGGATCGAGTGCCTGCACCTTCGCCAGAACCTGTTCCGTGCTCAGGAAATTGGCGCAGATGAAGGTCGCGAGGTTCTCGCCGATGCGATCCTTGTTGCTCGGAATGATCGCCGTGTGCGGGATCGGCAGGCCGAGCGGATGGCGAAACAGGGCGACCACGGCGAACCAGTCGGCGATCGCGCCGACCATCGCCGCCTCGGCGAACGCGGCGACGTAGCCCCACACGGGGTGCCGGCCGTGCAGCACCACGGCGGTGATGTAGACGAGCGCCGCCGCGCCGAGCAGCGCCAGCGCGATCAGCTTCATCCGGGACAGGTCGTTCGGACGCACGGGGCGGCGCATGAGACAGGCCTATCGATGCTTGCCGGTGCTCCAGCCTCGCGCCGAGAGATGCTTCCCGCCGACGACCTCGGCCTCTGCCTCGAGGGTCGTGCCCATCGAGTCGTTCCAGCGGTTGAGGTAGCCGAACAGCGAGACGACGCCGAGGATCTCGACGATCTCCTCGTCGGTCCAGTGCGCGCGCAGCTCGGCGCCAATCCTCGCGTCGACGCCGTTGGGCACGCTCGCGGCGGCGATCGCGAACTCGAACGCGGCCTTTTCGGCCGCGCTGAAGCGATCGCTGTCGCGAAATCGCCAGAGCGCTTCGAGGCGCTCGTCGCTGGCGCCGAAGCGCTTGGCGGCGAGGACGGTGTGCGCCTCGCAGTAGCGGCAGCCCGAGGTCGCGCTGGCGAGATGGCCGATCAGGCGCTTCTGCTCGCTGGTGACACGTCCGCCGTTCTCCATCACGGCGCGGTTGAGCTGCGTGAACGCCTTGGCGATCTCCGGCCGGCGCTGCATCGTCAACACGCTGTTGGGCGGGAAGCCGAGCGTCTCGAAGAAGAACTTCGCGACGCGCTCGACGTCGGGCGAATGATCGGTGGGGAGGGGCGCGACAAGCGGCATGGCGATCCTGGGAAAGAAGGGGATGTCGGATTGGAGCGCATTCGCGATCGCCGGCGGCGATGCGCTAAGACTCCGCGGGCTCGATCGGCTGA
Source organism: Caldimonas sp. (assembly GCA_039935975.1). Taxonomy (GTDB): domain Bacteria; phylum Pseudomonadota; class Gammaproteobacteria; order Burkholderiales; family Burkholderiaceae_C; genus Schlegelella_A. Next base: position 172 of record JBDTJD010000007.1, on the reverse strand, counting down.
TGGCGCTCGCGCACCGTGAGCCACGCACCCGCCGCGCCGCAGACGGCGATCAGCGCCATGCCGGCGAGCGAGACCGCGTCGGGCAGGCGCGAGTACACGAGCCAGCCGGCGAGCATCGCGAAGCCGATCTGGGCATAGAGGTAGGGCGTGAGCGTGGACGCGGGCGCGCGCT
>JBDTJD010000006.1:0-11563 GCA_039935975.1 Caldimonas sp. | reverse complement strand
AGGCCGAAGTGGCCGAGGAAGTCGAGCGCGACGACGGTGGCGAAGTCGGACGTCGCCTGCCGGAAGTGCTGGCCGCATTCGACGACCAGCGCCGCGCCCGGCCCGTCGGCCGTCCCGTGCCCGCCGTGCTGGATGAGTGGCGTGCCCGACCCGAGCCCGGCCGGCATCACCAGGTGGACCTGCGGCCGGCCGATGGCCGACGCCACCGAGGCATTGCGCTCGTACGACGGATAGACCCAGAACGGCACCACGTCCTGGCTGGTCGAATGGATGTCGAGGATGTGATCGGCCGCCGCCACGGCCGGACGCATCTCGCGCGCGCGACGCAGCTCGACGCTGTCTTCCAGGCCGTCGAGCCACGCCGTCGACCAGATGCGGTTCAGGTTGTGGGTGATGAGCCGGCTCTCGAACGGCTTGGCCGGATCGAAGGTCTCGTACGCGGCGACGTTGGCGAAGCTGAGCGTCAGCGTTCCGATCTTCGGCCGCACGCCGCTGTCGAGCAGGTGGCACACCGCCACCATGCCGCAGAACTCGTTGCCGTGGGTCAGCGCGTTGACCATCACGTGCGGCCCGGGGCGGCCCGACTCGAAGCGATGGACGTAGTCGATGCCGGTGTTGCCGGCGCGATAGCGCGACAGGTCGCGCGGCGTGACTTCGAGGGGAGGAAGGGCGGCGTCGCCGCCTCGGTCGGTCGTCATGGGCCTCACCAGTCGTTGCGCAGCTCGCGAAGCTTGACGAACACCGTCTTCGGGTCGGGCTGTGCGGGCAGGTCGGGAAACGCCTCGCGCAGCGCCGCGATGACGCTCGGGCTGGTCAGGCGCAGGAAGGTGTTGATGCGCTTTTCCTGGTCGAGCGTGGTCACGGGCATCGTCGCCGGATCGTGCCCGCTCACCTCGGGCAGCAGCGCCTTCGCGGCGCCGTTGTCGGGCTCGCGCGCCAGGGTGAAGCGCAGGTTGTTCTCGATGTAGTCGTGGCCGGGATAGACGCGTGTCGTCCCGGGCAGCCTGGCGAGCTGCTCGACGAAGGTCGTGTACAGGTCTTGCGCGTTGCCGCCGTTGTGGACGTTGCCGGCGCCGGCGTTGAACAGCGTGTCGCCCGAGAACAGCGCCGGCTCGTCGCCGTGCGAGCGCAGGCAGATGTGGCACATCGTGTGGCCGGGCGTGTCCAGGCACTCGAGCTCGACCGTCTTGCCGACCTTGATCACGTCGCCGGCCTTGACGCCGCGGTCGACGCCGGCGATGCGGGCACCCGCCAGATGGTGCGCGATCACCTTCGCGCCCGTCGCCGCGACGACCGCCGCGTTGCCGCCGGTGTGGTCGTGATGCTCGTGCGTGTTCAGGATCTGCGTGATCTGCCAGCCCTTGACGCGCGCCGTGTTCAGGCACTTCTCGTGATCGAGCGGATCGATCGCCAGCGCCTCGCCGGTCTCCGGGCAGGCGACCAGGTAGTTGTAGTTGCGGTAGGCGTTGCCGGTCCAGATGCGCTCGACGATCATGCAAATGCTCCAGGCCCCGGTGCGGGCCTCGAGCGATGATGCCACCGGCCCGCAGCCAGCGCCGACGGCTCAGATCTTGCGCAGGTAGGCGAGCAACGCCGGCACCTCGCCCGGCGTGAACGGACGATCGATCACCGGCGGCGTCACGCCCGGCCGTGTGGTCAGCAGCGGCGCTGCAGGGTTCTGCACCTGGACCCGCTTGAAGAACTGCACGTAGTGCTCGAGCATCTCCTCGAGCGTCGCTGCCGTGTTGTTCGAGAAGTAGGGCGCGGTCCTGCTCAGGCCGCGCAGGCTCGGGATGTCCATGTGCTGGATGTCGCCCGGGCCGCCCGCTGCCGGATAGCCGGTGAGCAGCAAACGCCCCGGGTCCGAGCTCGTGAGCCGGGTGACGCAGGGCGGCTGCGGTGCGGCACCGCCGCACGCCGTGCCGCCGGGCGCGACGCCGCTGTTGGTGATCTCGTAGGTGCGCACGTTCTTCATCTGGCTGGCGCTGCAGGGCTTGAAGTCGAAGCGCGCCGGGACGACGTTGTCGACCGGCCGCGGGCACGCGGTCATCACGTCGTGATAGCGCGCGAGCGCCGTCGGACTGCCCGGCGTGCCTTGCAGGATCGGCACGCTGCCGCTGGGGTGACCGCTCTGGTTGCCGTGGCACTGGCCGCAGGCGCGATCGAACACCCGCTTGCCGGCCGCCTCCAGCGGGTCGAGGACCGGATCGGGATCGGGCAGCGGAGTCGCTCCGCGGGCCATTGCGTCGGCGAGCGCCTTCACGGCGGGCGACGAGAACCTGGCGTTCTGGAAAGCCGCCAGATCGTCGAGGAAGCCGGCAGGCGGATCGATCGTCGCACCTGCGTGGCTGCGCAACGCGGCCAGCGCCTGGTTCTGCAGGGTGTCGAAGCGGCCGTCGAGCTGGTAGCCACCGCTCGGAGTCGCGCCGCGAGGCCAGACCGGACCGAGGCCATCGGGGCCGGTGATGCGCACGTCGAGGATCGAAGGCACCGAGCGCCAGATGTCGGCGACAGTCTCGCTCGTCGGCCGCGCCGACGCCGGGCACGGCACCGTCGCGCCGCAGTCGAGCAGCCTGACGTTCGCGGGCAGGGGCATCGTCACCCGCACCAGCCCGTTCTGCGTCAGGTTCGTGAAGTCGCGGGCCGCCGCGCCGTTGACGCGGAAGTCGTCGGCGTCGATGGCGCGAAAGAGCGGGTCGTCGGCGCCGGTCGCGAGCATCGTCGCGAGCCGAGCCTGGGCGGCGGCCGGCCTCAACTGGAAGCTCTCTTCCGGGACGTGGCAGTCGGCGCAGGAGCGGCCGTTGGCGCCGAGGCCGGCGAGCGTCCGGTTGCTGAAGTTCGCCTTGCCACGGCAGAAGGCGCTCGCCGTCGCCGCGGGCGGGGCGCCGATCGCGCAGCCTTCGGCGTCGACGACGACGGGCGACTCGTCGCCGCCGCCCCCGCCGCAGGCGGCCATGGCGACGACGAGGATCAGCGCAGCGTGGAGCTGGCAACAGTGGTGAGCGGTCATGTCGGTACTCCTGTGGATCGGTGCCGGTCGCGCCTGCGAAACGGAAGTCCACAATGGCGTCGCCTCTGCCGCGCGTCGTTAGACGCCTCTGAAGAATCCCTGAAGAACCGTGAATCAGCGCCATGCCCGGGTCTGAGCGCTATGCCTTCGGCGACTTCGTGCTCGAGCGATCGCAGCGGCGCGTGCTGCGCGGCGACGGCACGGCGCTGGCCCTGACGCCACGGCAATTCGACGCCCTGCTCCTGTTCGTCGAGAACGCCGGCCAGCTGCTCGACAAGGACACGCTGATGGGCGCGCTCTGGCCCGGTCTCGTGGTCGAGGAGAACAACCTCAGCCAGACCGTCTCGAGCCTGCGCCGATTGCTCGGCGACGAGCCGCCGGGCAAGCGCTTCATTCAGACGGTGACGCGCCGGGGCTTTCGCTTCATCGCCCCGGTGACGGTCGATCCGCCCGTGCCCGGAGCAGCGCCGCCATCGGCGCTCGCGCGCTGCGACGACGATCCACCCGTCGCACCGCCGGGAACGGTCTCACCCGAGCGCCGGCGCTGGCTGCGCATCTCGCTCGCCCTGGGCGGTGCGGGCGTCGCGGGCGCCGCCGTCTGGGCGTGGCGACGCGTCGCCACCAGCCGCGCCGGCGACGGCGCGGCCGGTGCCACCCTGGCCGTGCTGCCCTTCAAGCCGCTGGCCGCTGAGAGCCGCGACGAACTGCTCGAGGTCGGCATGGCCGACAGCCTGATCACTCGCCTCTCGGTCGTGCCCGGCCTGGTCGTGCGATCGGTGGGCTCGGTGCGGCGCTACGCCGGCAGCGAGCAGGACCCGATACGGGCGGCGCAGGACCTCGACGTCGACTGGATCGTCGACGGCTCGCTGCAGCGGCGCGGCGATCAGTTGCGCGTCACCGCGCGCCTGCTGCGCGCCGACGACGGCACGGCCGCGTGGAGCGGCAGTTTCGACGAGCGCTTCACCGGTGTGTTCGACGTGCAGGACGCGATCTCGACCCGCGTGCTGCAGGCCCTCGTCGGCCGGCTGCAGGCCGGCGCCGGCATCGCGGCAGGTGCCGCCGGCACCGACCTCGGCGGCACGCGCAACACCGACGCCTATCAGCTCTACCTCGCCGCGTCACGACACGCGCAGCCGCGACGCGCAGAAGGCCTGCGCAAGAGCATCGCGCTCTACCGGGAGGCGATCGCCGTCGACCCGTCCTACGCGCTCGCCCTCGTCGGCCTGGCCGAAGCGCTGCGCGAGACAATGCTCGCTTCCGACGCCCAGCCCGCGAGCGTGGTCGAACCGGCGCGCACGGCAATCCAGCGCGCCCTGACGCTGGCGCCGAACCTGGCCGAAGCGCTGGCCGAGAAGGGCTTCAGCCGTTACTACTTCGAGTTCGACTGGCCCGGCGCGGAGCGCGAGTTCCGACGCGCGCTGTCGCTCAACCCGAACGTCGCCGCCGCTCATTTCGGCCTGGCACAGCTGCTGCTCACGCAGGACCGGCCAGACGAAGGCTTCGTCCATCTGCGCCGGGCGCGCGAGCTCGATCCGATGTCGCCGTTCTTCAACACGCTCGAGGCCAGCTACCTCTTCGCGAGCGGCCGTCGCGACGAGGCTCGCGTCCGACTTCAGCGGGCATTCGACATCGCGCCGGACTTCTTCATGGCGCATCGGAGCGAGGCCACGATGGACGTGGCCGAGGGTCGGCCCGAGGCGGCGATCGCGTCGCTGCGCCGTGCCGCGGCTCAGGCCGAGGGCAACAGCCGCCCGCGTGCGCTTCTCGGCATGCACCTCGCGCGCCTCGGTCACCGCGACGAGGCGCGCGCGATCCTCGGCGAGCTCCAGCAGCAGTCGGGCACGCGCTACGTGCCGTCGCTCTCGCTGGCCGTCCTGCACGCGGCACTCGGCGAGAACGCGAAAGCCCTCGATGCGCTCGAGAAAGCCTATGCCGCGCGCGACCCGCAGCTGGTCTTCCTGAAGGACGATCCGCGCTGGTCGGGGCTTCGCAAGGAGCCGCGCTTCGAGGCGCTGATGCGGGTGATGAAGCTGGACCGCTACGGGCCGGGTCTTTCGCCCAACTGACCGTCCAGTCGAAGCTGCGGCCGCGCTCGCCTCAGGCGAAGATGCGGCGGCGAATGGGGCTCGGCGGTGCGCCCGCGGGCACACCGCCGGCGACGATCCGCGCCACCGAGGTGGCGGCGAGCGCGAGGGTGACCACGATTGCCCAGAGGCCCAGGTGCGGCGAGGCGAAGGCGGCGACGAAGAAGAAGAGCGACAGCCCCCACCACATTGCCGACTCGGCGCGGCTCGAGCGCACCGGTGCGACGCGCACCAGCAGGATCGCGAGCGTCAGCGCCAGGAGTCCGAGGCCGGTGCAGGCGACGCGATCGGCGACCGCGACCGGGCCGAGCGGATGCGCTCCGGCGAAGAGCATGGCTCCGGCCGAGACCGGCGCGGCGATGGAGACGATCAGCGACAGACAGCGATTCAGCATGACGGGCCTCGAAGGATCGATGGGGTCGGACACGGCACACATCTCGACCGGAACGGGAGCGTAGCGGCGGCCGCACGGCCGCGGACCCCCCGCGCGTGCGGGGATCGCGACAGCCGGTTCGCTGTCGATCGCACGTTCAGGAGGACCGAACGATTCGGAGCGTGAAGTCCGTCACACGACGCTGCAGCACCTCGCGATCGGGCTGGCGCGCCGGCCTCACTCGGCCGTCGGCCCGACCCTCGGCGGCGCGATGGCCGGCGCCGGCGCCTTCGCCGCAGGATCGGTGATCGCTGCAGCGGCCCGCTTGAGCCGGGCGAGCTGATCTTTCGCCAGCGAAGCGTAGAGCGGCGGGCTGATGAGGCGCGAGAGGAGGCTCGCGACGAGTGCGCAGGCCATGAGGCTCAGCACCATCGCGTGGCCGTCGATCATCTCCATGACGATGATGAAGGCGGTCAGCGGCGCCTGCGTCGTGGCAGCGAGGAATGCGGCCATGCCGAGGGCGATCAGCGCGGCGTGATCGGCGTGGTGGGCGAGCAGCGCCACGTCGTTGCCGATGCCGGCACCGATCGCCAGCGCCGGCGCGAAGAGGCCGCCGGGGACGCCGCTCCAGACAGTGAGCCACGTGGCGACGAACTTGCCGAACGCGTAGACCGCGGGCGCGCTCTGCGTGCCTTCGAGAAGGGCGCGCGTGTAGCCGTAGCCGCTGCCCGACGTCGCGCCGTGCGTGGCCAGGGCGATCACCGCGACGGCAAACGCGCAGCCGGCAGCGAAGGTGAGCGGATGCGCAGCGCGCCAGGCGTTGATGCGCTCGCCGCTGCCCGACAGGGACCGCAGGAGCAGGCGCGAGAAGACGCCGCCGAGGACACCGCAGAGCATCGTCACGCCCAGGCCGGGAACGAGCAGCGTCCAGCCGATGGTCGGCACCTGGATCACGCCGAAATAGGTGGAGTTGCCGTAGACCGAGACCGCCATCAGGCCGGCGAGCACGATCGCGGCGACGAGCAGGCCGCTCGAGCGCTGCTCGGGCCGGCGCGACAGCTCCTCGATCGCGAACATCACGCCCGCGAGCGGCGCGTTGAAGGCCGCCGCGATGCCCGCCGCGCCGCCGGCGATGAGCAGGCCGTGCTCGGAGACAGCACTGCGTTCCGGGAGCCAGCGCCGCACGCTGTGCAGCACGCCGGCGGCGATCTGCACCGAAGGCCCTTCGCGACCGAGCGAAAGGCCCGCGAGCAGGCCGCCGGAAGTGAGCAGCATCTTGGCCGCGGCCAGGCGCAGGGACACGAACCCGCGCACCGACGGCGACGCGACCGCGGTGTCGAGGGCGGCCATCACCTGCGGGATGCCGGATCCGGCGGCGCCGGTCGCGAACCGGCCGGTCGCCCAGACCACGCCGACGGTCGCCGCCGGGCCCCAGAGCAGCGGTGTCCACCACGCGAGGGCGGCTATGCGCTGATAGCCGGCGAAGGCGAGATCGGTGAGCCAGGTGAAGGCGACGATCGTGAGGCCCGAGAGCGCCGCGAAGGCGAGAACGAGCGCTCGCGTCATCCACGGCCGCCAGTCGCCGAGCTCGCGGCGAACCGCGCCCAGCGTGTCATGGTCATGGCTCATCTTTGGGAGGTCCGGCAGGCAGGGCATCATTGTCGTGTCAACCCATCGTTTCCATGCCGACACTCCCAGCCAGCCCGCTCGAGCGACTCCCGCGTCCCGTCCCTGCCCGCGCCGATCGCTTCCCGCAACGGCCATGAGGAAGCTCGGCAAGATCGTTCTGGGCCTGCTGGCCGCCGTCGTCGTGGCCGGCGCCGTGGTCTGGTCGAGCCTCGACAAGGAGACGCGCGGCGTCCTGGCGACGCTGCCGACCAACGCCGACCTCCTCTTCTGGAGCCAGGCGCAGCGCGATGCCGGGTTTCGCGCGCTCGACCGGCTGCCGATCCTCGCCAAGTCGCACGTCGTGGCCGCGGGCGGCACGCCGTCGCCGCTGCCAGCGGGGCCGCCGCTGCCGTCGTCGCTCGACATCGAAGCCTACATGGCCGGCCAGCGCAGCGCGGCGCTGCTGGTCGTGCAGGACGGCAAGCTGCGCCTCGAGCGCTACGGCCTCGGCTTCGACGGCAACGGGCGCTGGACGACGTTCTCGGTCGCCAAGTCGATCACCTCGACGCTCGTCGGCGCGGCACTGCGCGACGGCCACATCCGCAGCATGGACGACAAGGTCAGCGACTACATCCCGCAGATGAAAGGCTCGGCCTACGACGACGTCAGCATCCGCCAGCTCCTGACGATGACCTCCGGCGTGCGCTGGAACGAGGACTACGGCGACCCGAACTCGGACGTCGCGCGCTTCAACAAGCACAAGCCCGAGGACGGCGTCGACGCGCTCGTGAGCTACATGCGGCGCCTGCCGCGAGACGTGCCGGCCGGCACGCGCTGGCACTACAGCACCGGCGAGACCAATCTCGTCGGCGTGCTGCTGATCGAGGCGACGAAGAAGCCGCTCGCGACGTACCTCTCGGAGAAGATCTGGGTGCCGGCCGGCATGGAGCAGAAGGCGACCTGGATCCTGAGCAAGAGCGGCAAGGAGATCAGCGGCTGCTGCATCCAGGCCGCGCCGCGCGACCTCGCGCGCTTCGGGCTCTTCATCCTGGGCGGCGCGCGCGTCGCCGGCACGAGCATCGTCCCCGACGGCTGGCTCGCCGAGGCGACGACCGAGCGCACCGGCATCGGCCGGCCCGGGCGCGGCTACGGCTACCAGTGGTGGACCTACGCCGACGGCTCGTTCGCCGCGCGCGGCATCTTCGGCCAGGGCCTCTTCATCGACCCGAAGCGACAGCTCGTGATCGTCTCCAACGCCGACTGGGGCGGCGGCGCGAGCGACCGTGTCGCCAGCGATGCGCGCGACGCGTTCTACCGGGCCGTGCAGAAGGCGGTCGACGACGAGGCCGGCGGCACGCCGCGCTAGCCGCGCGCGAGGATGCCCTTGCCGTCCTCGAATCCGATCGGCACCGAGGTGTGCTCGTGGATGACCCGCAGGACATGGCCGCTCGTCTTGAGCACCCAGCTCATGCGGTTCTGCATCGACTTGGTCTCCTGCCCTTGCGACGAGATCGCGGCGTAGGTCGCGACAGCGGACATCGACGCGAAGCCCGGACCTTCGACGATGCGCACGTCGTCGAAGGCGACCCGGCAGGTCTCGTCGCGCAGCGAGGCGAACCAGCCCTCGACGGCGACCCTCCAGGCGTCGGCTCCTTCGTACGACCAGACCCCCCAGGTGTCGAACACCCTCACGTCGGGGTCGTACACGTGCATGAAGGTCTCGACGTTCCTGGCCAGCACCGCGGACTTGTAGGTCTCGAGGGCTCGCAGGACCTGCTTCTCGGCGTCACTCACTGTCGATCTCCTTTTGCGCGCGAACGCGTCACGGCATCGCCGCCTGCGCGGCCCGCACTTCCACCCTCACCTGCTCGGTCAGCTCCGCCTTGATCGCGCTGAACTCGGGCGTCGTCTTCACCGAGTAGTGACGCGGATGCGCGAGCGGCACCGTTCGATCGAGCTTGATCCGACCCGGCCGCGCGCTCATCACGACCACGCGCGAGCCCATGAAGACGGCCTCGTCGATGTCGTGCGTCACGAAGAGCACGGTCTTTCGCTCGGCTTCCCAGATGCCCAGCAGCAGTTCCTGCATCAGCTCGCGGGTCTGGTGGTCGAGCGCGCCGAAGGGCTCGTCCATGAGCAGGATGCGCGGGTCGTTGGCGAGCGCGCGGGCGATCGCCGTGCGCTGCTGCATGCCGCCCGAGAGCTGCTTCGGGAAGTGGCGCTCGAAGCCGCTCAGGCCCACCTTGGCGATGAAGCCGTTGGCGATCTCGAGCTGCGCGGCGCGTGCCAGGCCGCGCTCGCGCAGGCCGAAGCAGACGTTGTCGAGCACCGTCAGCCAGGGAAAGAGCGTGTAGCTCTGAAACACCATGCCGCGGTCGGCGCCAGGCGCCTCGATGCGCTTGCCGTCCAGCAGCACCTCGCCCGAGGTCGGCTGGTCGAGGCCGGCGACGATGCGCAGCAGCGTGCTCTTGCCGCAGCCCGACGGGCCGAGGATGGTGAGGAAGTCGTTCTCTGCCACCTGCAGGTCGGTCGCGCGCAGCGCGAGCGTCTCGCCCTGGCCCGAGCGGAAGACGCGGCTCACGCCCCGGATCGCGAGGATGTTCGCGCTCATCGTCCGAGCGCCGCCCACGGATAGAGGCGGCGGTTGATCCACTTGAACAGCACGTCGCTCACCAGGCCGATGACGCCGATGACGATGATTCCGAAGATGATCTGGTCGGTCGCGAGCAGCGCTTGGCTGTCGGTGATCATGTGGCCGATGCCGCTCGACGCACCGATCAGCTCGGCGACGATGACGTAGGTCCAGGCCCAGCCGAGCACCATCCGCAGCACCTCGGCGATCTCGGGCGCGGCGCCCGGAATCAGGACGCGCCGGATCAGGCCGCGGTCGCCGACGCCGAGCGTGTAGGCCGCCTCGACCAGGTCGCGCCGGGTGTTGCCGACGATCACGGCGATCATCAGCACGAGCTGGAAGAACGAGCCGATGAAGATCAGCGCGAGCTTTTGCGCCTCGCCGATACCGGCCCAGAGGATGAGCAACGGAATGAAGGCCGTTGCGGGCAGGTAGCGCGAGAAGCTGATGAAGGGCTCGAAGAAGGCCTCGACCGGCTTGTAGGCACCCATCGCCACGCCGAGCGGCAGGGCCAGGACCGCGGCGATCAGGAAGCCGCCGAAGACGCGCCAGACGGTCCAGGCGATGTCCCAGCCAAAGCCCTGCGTCGCCAGGAGGGTGTAGCCCGAGCGCACCATCGTCAGCGGGTCGGCGAGGAAGGTCTTCGAGACGAAGCCGCCGAAGGTCGCGAGCGACCAGCCGGCGACGAACACGACGAAGAAGGCGATGCCGAGGAGAATTCGCGTCGCGGGCGCGACAGGGGTGAGCGGCTTCATGTCTGTGTGCTCGGTGCCTGGGCCACGGGTGTCGGGCGGCCGATTGCGCTCATGTCCGTGGCCCGACCGAGTCGCACGGAACTCCGGTGCGTCGCTGGAGTGGGACGGTGGGGCGTTCTGTGAAGCGAAATAAAGGAGGAGAAGGCGGCGACGAGCCGCCTTCGGGGGACATGAGCGCAACAGAGCGCCCCGCCGGCCCGCTCCCGCTCGACACCGCGATTACTTGATGAACTGCGTGTCCGCGAGCTTGCTCATGTCGGGCATGGTCTTGATGATCCCCGCCTCCATCAGCAGGTCGGCCGCTTCCTTGCTGAACGCGGCGTGCTCACCGGCGAAGAACTTCTGGTTGGCGGCGCGGTCCTGCCAGCGCAGGTACTTCTGGCTGGCCTCGAACGCATCGCCCGACTGCTTGACGTCGGCGCCCATGATCTCGAAGCTCTTCTTCGGCTCGGCCTTGATCATCTCGACGGCGTCGAAGTAGCCGTCGGCCAGCGCCCGGGCGGCCTTCGGGTTCTCGGCCAGGAACTTCGGCGTGCAGCCGAAGGTGTCCATCACCATCGGGTAGTCGAGCGTCGTCGCGATGATCTTGCCGGCCTCGGGCTTGGCGCGCACGGCCGACAGGTAGGGCTCGTAGGTCATCGCCGCGTCGACGCCCTCGGTGCCGGCGATGATCGCGTTGGCGGCCGGCTGTGGCTCGAGATTGACGACCCTCACGTCCTTCACCGACATGCCGTTCTTCTTGAGCATCCAGGCCAGCGCGAAGTACGGCGACGTCCCGGGCGGGCTGGCGGCGACCGTCTTGCCCTTCAGGTCGCTGATCTTGGCGATGCTCGGCCTGACCACCATGCCGTCGGCACCGTAGCTCTTGTCGAGCTGGAAGATCTGGGTCGTCGCGACCCCGGCGGCGTTCCAGCCGATCCAGGTCTCGACCGTCGTCGCCGCGCACTGCACGTCGCCCGAGGCGATCGCGAGGTGGCGGTCCTTCTGCGGGATCTTCTTGATCGTGACGTCGAGGCCGTGCTTCTTGAAGAGCCCCGCCTCCTTGGCCAGGGTGAGCGGCGCGAAGCCGGTCCAGCCGGAGATCGCGATCGCGACCTTGGT
>JBDTJD010000005.1:0-6236 GCA_039935975.1 Caldimonas sp. | reverse complement strand
GCACGCCGGACTGGACATGCGCGATCGTGCGCGTGACGCCGGCCGGAGGCGGCGCCGACGTGGGTGCCGTCGATTCGGTGATCCGGCGGTCGTCGGCGAGGTCGATGATGGAGTACTTGAAGCACGGTAGCACTTCGCGCGGCAGCGGCGCGTTCGGGCGGCCCTTGAGCAGGAGCGTGTTGCCGTTGCCGTGCAGCCGGACGATCGCGTCGACGTTGTCCGGGTCGGCGGCCATGAAGTTGGGCACCTCGACCATCAGGTTGGCCGAAGGGCTGGCCTGGAGCAGGTCGTGGAGCAGGCTCTCGCTCACCACGTTGAGCGAAACGTTGCCGCCGCTGGCCGGCCAGACGTCGCCGACCGCGTGGAGCAGCTGGGCGACGTCGAGCGTCGCGTCGGGGCGCAGCGGATAGACGGAAAGGCGCGTCGCAGTGACCGCGCGGTTGCGGTCGATGAACGGTGAGTAGCCGAGGGCCACCTGGCCGAGGATCGCGACGTCGAGCAAGGTCAAAAAGCTCCCAGGGGCTCCAGCGCCGATCGCTGCTCGGGCGGCGCTCGCGGCGACTGCGCCGCCGCGGCGTCAGCCGTTCACGTACTGGAAGAGCGACAGGCGCTGCACCATCGAATACGACTTGAGCGCCGCATCGTAGCCGCTTTGCTTGTTCTGAAAGTCCGAGATCGCGTGCACCATGTCCACATCTTCCGCGTTCGAACGCTCGGTCGTGCTCGCGACCTTCTGGGTTTCGAGCCGGCTGGTCTCGCTGTCGATCCGGTTCAGTACCTGGCCAGCCGCGGCGCGCGCCGCGCCGAGGTTGTTCATCACCGAATCCATGTCGCGCAGGCTGTCGCCATTGGCCTGATTGATCTGCGAGCCGGTGCGGCCGGCGGTCTGCAGGCCGGCGATCGCCCTGTCGAGCGTGGCGAACACGCTCAGGGTCGGGGTCGACGGGGCGAGAGTGAACTGGTCGCCGGTCGCCGGCGCGCCGCTGATCGCGACGGTCATGCCGTCGACGTCGATCGCCTGGCCGGAGACATAGGGCGCGTTGGCGACGGCGGTCGCCGCGCCGTCCTTGAGCACGGCGTAGGTCGTCGCCCCGCCCGCGACGGTGAACTGGAGGGTGTAGGTCGAGGTCGTGAGCGCGCTCGGATTCGAGACGCGGCCGGCGTCGATGGTCGCGTTCAGCACACTAGCGCCGGCGCCGGTGACGAAGACACCGTTGCCGGTGCGCGCAGTCAGCCAGGCCGCGTTGCCATCGGTCGTGAGCGGCAGGCCGGTCGTCTGCTCGGTGAGCGTCTGTCCCGGCGCCGCGGCGTACTGGACGCCGCCCGGCGCATCGACGAAGGGCTTTTGCGTCGCGCCCTGGCCGCCGAACAGATAGGTGCCGGCGCCGTCGTCCTGGTTGGCAAGCGTGAGCAGCTGCGTGCGCAGGCCCTTGATCTGGTTGGCGATGCTCTGCCGCTCGGCGTCGGTGTAGCTGCCGTTGCCGGCCGAGACCATCAGCTCGCGCGCTTGCTGCATCAGGTCACCGGCGCTGCCGAGCGAGCTCTCGGTCTGCGTCATCGCCACCTTGCTCGCGTCGACGGCGCGCTGGCTCGTGACCGTGCGCTCGACGCTCGCCATCGCGCGCTCGGCGCGCGCCGCGGCCGCTGGATCGTCGCTCGCCTTGGCGACGCGCTTGCCGGTCGTCATCTGCTCCTGCAGCGACTGCAGGTCGGTCTGGCGCCTGGAGAGCGCGTCGATGCCTGCGTCGAAGGCGTTGGCGGTGCTGATGCGCATGTCGATGCTCCGGGAGATTTAGCGGCCGATCTGCAGCAGCGTGTCGAACACCGTCTGCGCGACCTGGAGTATCTTGGCCGCGGCCTGATAGCTCTGCTGGTACTGGATCAGGCGCGCTGCCTCCTCGTCGAGGTTGACGCCCGACTTCTCGGCCACCGCCGTCTTGGCGTCGCCCGCGATCGCGGCCGACTGGTCGGCGGCGAGGCCGGCGCTCTGGACGCTGACGCCGACCGTGGCGAGCGCACTGGCGTAGGCGTCGATGACGTTGATGCCCGACGTCGTCACGACACCGGCCGCGCTGCGCTGGCCGACGATGCCGGCATCGCGCAGGGCGAGCAGCGCGTTGGCGTTGCCGTTGTCGCTCGCGGGATAGGCGGTCTTCGCGACCGTGACCACGTCGTTCTGCTTCGGCACGCCGGTGAGGTTCAGCGCGAAGCCGTTGAGCGAGATCGGCTGGCCGGCGACGAAGCTGCCGACGCCATTGACCGTCGCGGCGACTCCGGTCGTGTCGACCAGGCTGTAGCTGTAGCCGCCGACGTTGTCGGTGAAGGTGATCGTCGCCGTCAGATTCGGGTCGAGCGACGTGCTCGTCGCGGCGAGCGAGCCGAGCGCCGCCGTGCCGGTGTTGGCCGGCGCGAAGGTGGCCGCGACCGGCGACGCGGCAGCAATGCCCTTCGGATCGTCGAGCGCGCGGCTGATCGAGCGCGTCGAGTTCGACACCGGCTGGAGCAGGAAGCGGTCGCGCGCGGCGGGCGCCGGCGCGGCGATGTCGATCCGAAAGCCGTCGACGATGCTGCCGTTGGTGACGGTCTGCGCGACGCCGTCCGAGAGGCGCGTCAGCTGGTAGCTGCCGGCAGGCAGCGACGGATCGGCGACCAGCTCGTAGTCGCTCGGCTGGAGCTCCTGCGGGTCGACGACGGCGATCGAGATGCTCGATACCCGCGCCCCGGCGCCGTTGATGTACGACGCCACCGGCACGCCGGCTGCCTTGGCGTTGTTCGACGACGGCGCGACGGAGGCCGCACCGAGCGCGAGCAGCGGTCCGCCGGCCGCCGCGGGCGAGCGGAGATCGAGGCCGAGCGCCTGCTGCGAGTTGAGCGCGCCGGCGATCGCGGAGGCGAGCTGGCCGATCAGGCCGCGCGCGGCGGGGATGTCGTGGTTCTGCACCCGGAGCAGGCCGGCGACCGAGCCGCCGGCGATGAAGCCGTCGGGGAAGGCGCGCAGGTTGCCGCCGTCGCTGATGCCGATCTGCACCTTCGATGGATCGAACGGGTCGGTGACGGTGGCGAGCGGCGTCGACTCGCCGCCGAGGACGAGCCGCTGCGAGCCGCCGAGAAAGACGCCGATCGTGCCGTCGGCGGCCGAGACCGTCGTCACCTGGACGATCTGCGCGAGATCGCTCACCGCCGTGTCGCGCTGATCGAGCAGGTCGTTCGGCTCGTGTCCCGTGCCCTTGACGTTGGCGATCCGCTGGTTGAGGTCGGCAATTCGCGAAGTGAGCGAATTGATCGACGCGACCGAGGTCTTCAGGTCCTGCGTCACGCCCGCTTGGAGCGAGTCGAGCTGGTCCGAGGCGCTCTTGAACTGCGCGGCCATGTCGCCGACACGGGCCAGCGCGACTTGGCGCGCCGACGAATCCGTCGGCTTGTTCGAGACGTCGACAAAAGCGTTGAAGACCTGCTGGGCGGCGTAGCCGAGGCCGGCCTCGCCGGTCGGAAAGACCTTCTCCAGCTGGAGCAGCTGGGTGCTGCGCGCCCTGTCGGCCGCCGCCAGCGACGCGGTCGTCGCCGCCTCGCGGGTCAGGAAGTCGCTGTGCGCGCGCGTCACGGTGGCGACGTCGACGCCCTTGCCGAAGAAGCCGTTCGACGTCCCCTGGCTGAACGAGGTCGCGAGCTGGACGCTCTGGCGTGAATAGCCGACGGTGTTGGCGTTGGCGACGTGGTTGCCCGTGACCTGCAGCGCCGCGTAGTTCGCGGCCATCGCCCGCGCGCCGATGCTCAGCAGCGAAGAAACGCTCATCGTGAATCCCCCGCGCTGCGCGCTGCGATATTCGCCTTGGCAACGGCCCGGCGGCTCATGTCGAGGCGCGCTGGACGCGCAAGGTGGTGTTGATGACGCGCGTGAGCTTGTCGGCATAGGCCGGATCGGTCGCGTAGCCGGCGCGCTGCAAGCCCTGCGCGAAGCCCTGCGCCGACGCAGCGCTCATCGGCGCCTGCGCCGCCTGGGCGACGACGTTGGCGTAGCGCGGGCTCTCCTTCATCAGCCTGGCGTAATCGCGAAAGGCGGCGTCGGCCGACGCGTAGGAGCGGAACTTCGCGGTCACCTTCTGCGCCTCGCCGCCGATCCATTCGGTCGTCGTGATCTCGGCGACCGGGCCGCTCCAGCCTGCGCCGGCCTTCACGCCGAAGAGGTTGTGCGACGAGCTGCCGTCGGCGTTCCGGATCTCGCGCCGACCCCAGCCCGACTCGTGCGCGGCCTGGGCCACCATGAACGCGGCCGGGATGCCGGTCTGCGCCTCGGCGGTTCGCGCCGACGCCTGGACCGACTGCACGAAATCGACCTGGCGCTGCGACAGCGTCGCGTCGCTGGGGCTCGTGCCGGCCTTCGCCGCCCCCGCCGCTGCGCCGGCTGCGGCCGGCGGCGCGACCTTCGTCGCGACACTGCCGCCCATCTGCCGCTCGAGCTGGCGCGCGATCGCCGCGGCAAGTCCGCCGGGCAGGCCGGTCATCTTGTTCGCGTACTGGGTGTCGAGCATCTCGGTGCCGAGCTTGGTGCCTTCGTTCTCGAGCATCCCCGAGCTCGTCGTCGCCTCGCGCATGCTCTTCATGAGCTGCTGCATGAAGAGCGCCTCGAACTGCCGGGCAGTTTCCTGGATCGCCGCCTTCGGGTCGCGCACCGCCGCCGAGCGCAGCGCCTGGATCGAGGCCGCGTCGTTGTTCGATGCGCCGGTCCCCGAGAGCGAGGACGCGGCCGGGAGGCTGGCCGACACCGTCATCAGATCACCTCGAGCTCGGCCATCAGCGCACCGGCCGACTTCAGCGCCTGCAGGATCGCGAGCAGGTCCTGCGGCGTCGCGCCCAGGACGTTGAGCGCCTTGACGACGTCGGCGAGCTTCGCGCCGGCCGCCATCTGCACCAGCGCGCCCGGCTGCTGGGTGATCGTGATGTCGGCCCGCTCGGTGACCTTGGTCTCGCCCTTGGCGAAGGGTCCCGGCTGGCTGACGCTCGGTGTGGTGCTGATCGTCACCGACAGGTTGCCGTGCGCGACGGCGCACGCCGCGAGCGTCACGGCCTGGTTCATGACGATCGATCCGGTTCGCGCGTTGATCACGATCTTGGCCGCCGGCGCCTGCTGCCTGACCTCGAGGTTCTCGATGTCGGCGAGGAAGGAGACGCGCGCGTCCGCCGACGGCGGCATGCGCACGCGCACGACCCGCCCGTCGAGCGCGTCGGCCGTGCCGCTGCCCATCTTCTCGTTGATCGCGCGCACGACCTCGCGTGCCGTGGCGTAGTCGCTCGAGTTGAGGTCGAGCTGGATCGAGTCGCCATGCGCCACCGGCGTCGCGACACTGCGCTCGACGGTCGCACCGTCGGGAATCCGGCCGGCGCTCAAGTGGTTGATCTGCACCTTCGACCCGGCCGCCGACGCGCCCGCGCCGGCGATCACGAGGTTGCCCTGCGCCATCGCGTAGATCTGGCCGTCGGCGCCCTTCAGCGGGGTCGTGATCAGCATGCCGCCGCGCAGGCTCTTGGCGTTGGCGAGCGACGAGACGGTGACGTCGATCATCTGGCCCGGCTGCGCGAAAGGCGGCAGCTGCGCCGTCACCATCACGGTGGCGAGATTCTTGAGCTGCATGTTGGTGCCGGCCGGCACCGTGACGCCCATCTGCTGCAGCAGCGCGAGCAGGCTTTGCTGCGCGAACGGAGCCGAGGTGGTCGAGTCACCGGTGCCGTCTAGGCCGACCACGAGGCCGTAGCCGACCAGCTGGTTCATGCGCACGCCCTGGACCGAGGCGACCTCCTTGATCCGAGCCGCCTGCGCCGGCGCAGGCCAGCCGAGCGCGGCGCTGGCCAGGAGCGCCGCCAGGAAAATGGAGGCGCGCAGGATGTGGTCGATCGGATGCATGGCGGGAAGGGGGAAGCGTTTCCGATTCTTGGCGGCGTCAGATCGGCAGAACGTTCAAAAAGAAGCGGCTCAGCCAGCCTGTTCCCTGGGCATCGGCCTGGGCGCCGCGGCCGCGCTGCTCGATCCGCACGTTGGCGATCTGCGCCGAGGCGACGATGTTGCCGGGCTGGATCATGCGCGGGTCGACCTGGCCGGAGAAGCGCAGGACGTCGACGTTGTGGTTCACGCCGATCTGCTTCTCGCCGGCGACAAGGAGGCTGCCGTTCGGCAGCACGCCCGTGACGACGGCGGTGATCGTGCCGGAGAAGTCGTTGGTGTTCTCGGTCGTGCCCGCGCC
>JBDTJD010000004.1:0-4127 GCA_039935975.1 Caldimonas sp. | reverse complement strand
CGCGTCGCTACTGCGGGCGACTACGACCAGAGCCTCGCCAAGCTCAACCTCTCGCAGCGCCAGGTGCCGATCGTCGTCAAGCTGCCGAAGGAGGCGCGCACCGACCTCGGCCTGATCTCGCGCCTGGCGGTGCCGGGCGCCCGCGGGCCGGTGATGCTCGGCAACGTCGCGACGCTGGCGATCGACAGCGGCCCGGCTCGCATCGACCGCTACGACCGCCTGCGCAACATCAACTTCGACATCGAGCTGAACGAGCAGCCGCTCGGTGCGGTGCAAGCCGAGGCGCTCGCGCTGCCGAGCCTGCGACATCTGCCGGCCGGCGTGATGCAGACGAGCGTCGGCGACGCCGAGGCGATGACCGAGCTGTTCGACAGCTTCGGCCTGGCGATGCTGACCGGCGTCGCCTGCATCTACATCGTCCTCGTGCTGCTGTTCAAGGACTTCGTCCAGCCGGCGACGATCCTGGTCGCGCTCGTGCTGTCGATCCCGGGCGCGTTCCTCGCCCTATTCGTCACCCGCACGGCCCTGTCGATGCCGTCGATGATCGGCCTGATCATGCTGATGGGGATCGCCACCAAGAACTCGATCCTGCTCGTCGAGTACGCCATCATGGCGCGGCGCGACTGGGGCATGTCGCGCATGGAGGCGCTCATCGACGCCTGCCACAAGCGGGCCCGGCCGATCGTCATGACGACGATCGCGATGGGCGCCGGCATGATGCCGATCGCGCTCGGCATCGGCACCGACCCGAGCTTTCGCGCGCCGATGGCGATCGTCGTCATCGGCGGCCTGATCACCTCCACCTTCCTCAGCCTGCTCGTGATCCCGGTCGTTTTCACGTTCGTCGACGACGCGATCCTGGGCGCGAAGCGGCTGCTGCGTCGGGGCAAGGCCGCGCCTTCGGCACCACCGCTCGACTCTGCCTCGCCTGCCACCTCGCACGCGCCCTGAGCGCGGCGGGCGGGGCGAAGCGATCGCGCTTCCTGAATCGACCGCGCGATGTCGCTGCCCGTCTACGCCATTGCCGCCACCGCGCTCCTCGGCCTCGTCGTCCGGCCGTGGCACTCGCCGGAAGTCGCCTGGGCGGTCGCCGGCGCGACAGCGCTCGTCGCCTTCGGCCTCGTGCCCTGGACCGGCGCCCTGCACGCGATCGGCGCGGGAACGGATGTCTACCTCTTCCTCGTCGGCATGATGCTGCTCTCGGCCATGGCCGAGCGCGAGGGCCTCTTCGACTGGCTCGCCGCCGTCTGCGTCGGGCGCGCACGCGGCTCGGCCACGCGGCTCTTCACGCTTGTCTACGGCGTCGGGGTGATCGTCACGGTCTTCATGTCGAACGACGCGACCGCCGTGGTCCTGACGCCGGCCGTCCTCGCCGTCTGCCGCAAGGCCGGGGCCAGGCCCTTGCCGTACCTGCTCGCCTGCGCGATGGTCGCCAATGCCGCCAGCTTCGTGCTGCCGATCTCGAACCCGGCCAACCTCGTCGTCTTCGCCGACCGGATGCCGTCGCTGGCAGGATGGCTCGCGCGCTTCGCGTTGCCGTCGCTGCTCGCCGTCGCGCTCACCTACGCCGTGCTGTTCGTCCTCTGGCGACGCGATCTCGAGGGCGCGATCGCGACCGACGTCGCCGTGCCGCCGCTCTCGGCGCCGGGCCGGCTCGCCGCCGCCGGCCTCGGCGCGGTCGCACTCGTCCTGCTCGGTGCCTCGGCGCTCGGCCTTGCGCTCGGGGCGCCGACCTTGATCGCCACCGCCGTCGTGTGGATCGCGATCACTGTCGCCAAGCGCGAGTCGCCGTGGTCCGTGCTCGGCCAGGTCTCGTGGTCGATCGTGCCGCTCGTCGCCGGACTCTTCCTCATCGTCGAAGGCCTGCGCCGCGCCGGCCTCCTCGACCAGCTCACAGCCCTCCTCCACGCGGGCGCGGCACGCTCGATGGCCGGCGCCGCGCTCGCGTCCGGCGCGACCGTCGCCTTCGCGGCCAACCTCACCAACAACCTTCCCGCGGGCCTGGTCGCCGGCGCCGTCGTCGCCGCGGCCGACGTCGATCCGATCGTCCACAGCGCCGTCGCGATCGGCATCGACCTCGGGCCGAACCTCTCGGTGACCGGCTCGCTCGCCACCCTCCTCTGGCTGCTCGCGCTGCGCAGGCAAGGCGAGAACGTCAGCGGCTGGACGTTCCTGAAGACTGGCGCGGTCGCGATGCCTCTCGCGCTCGCTGCCGCCCTCGGCGCGCTCTGGCTGCAGGCCCGGCTCGCCTGATCTCCGCGCGCCAGACCCGGGCCGGCTCGCCGGGCCGTGCCGCGCACGTCCCGGCGCTGTGCGAGCATTGCGGACGCCGATACGGAGATCTCGATGTACCGCTCACCCCAGGCCGACGCCGAATTCCTGATGCGCGATACGACGTCGCACCCGGCCGCCTTCACGCCGGCCTACAAGACGAGCGTCCTGCGCAGCCCCCGGCTCGCGCTGATCTCGCTGCAGCAGTCGCTCTCCGAGGTGACGGCGCCGGTGTTTCGCGCCGAAGAACTCGGCCCGCTCGACAACGACCTGATCCTCAACTGCGCCAAGGGCGGCATGCCGATCGGCGAGCGCA
This sequence comes from Caldimonas sp., assembly GCA_039935975.1. Classification (GTDB taxonomy): domain Bacteria; phylum Pseudomonadota; class Gammaproteobacteria; order Burkholderiales; family Burkholderiaceae_C; genus Schlegelella_A. Next base: position 1,540 of record JBDTJD010000004.1, on the reverse strand, counting down.
TCGTCGTCCACGGCTACGTCCACGACCAGCTGGGCAAGCCGGTGAGGAACGCGCTGGTCGAGGTCTGGCAATGCAACGCCAGCGGCCGCTACCGCCACAAGAAGGATCAGTACATCGGCGCCCTCGACCCGAACTTCGGCGGCTGCGGCCGGATGCTCACCGACGAGAACGGCTACTACGCCTACCGCACGATCAAGCCGGGCCCCTACCCGTGGCGAAACCGCGTCAACGACTGGCGGCCGGCGCACATCCACTATGCAATCTCGGGCGACGGCTGGGTCCAGCGCCTCGTCACCCAGATGTACTTCGAAGGCGATCCGCTGATCCGCAGCTGCCCGATCCTGGGTGTCGTGCCGAGCGAGGAGCAGATCCGCGGCCTGATCGCGCTCCAGGACATGAGCGCCTTCGTCCAGCTCGACAGCCGCGCCTACCGCTTCGACATCGTCCTGCGTGGCCAGCGCGCGACGCTGTTCGAGAACGCCGTCCAGAAGACGGCGGAAGGGAGATCGCAATGAACGTCACGCGCGAGACCGCTTCGCAGACCGCGGGCCCCTACGTCCACATCGGCCTGGCCCCCGAGGCGGCCGGCTTCGACATCTTCGAGAACAACTTCGGCAGCGTGCTGACGAACGAGCGCACGAAGGGCCAGAGGATCCGGATCGAGGGCCGGGTCTTCGACGGCATCGGCACCGTCCTGAAGGATGTGCTGATCGAGATCTGGCAGGCCAACGGCGCCGGCAAGTACGCCCATCCGGCGGACCGCCAGCCCGGCAAGGAGGTCGACCCCGACTTTCGCGGCTGGGGCCGCAGCTGCACCGACTTCGAGACCGGCGTGTTCACCTTCGACACGATCAAACCGGGCCCGGTCGAGGGCCGCAACGGGCGGGTCATGGCGCCGCACATCAACGCCTGGATCGTCGCGCGCGGCATCAACATCGGCCTCAACACGCGCATCTACTTCGCCGACGAGGCCGAGGCCAACGGCAAGGATGCCGTGCTCAACCTGATCGAATGGGAAGCGCGCCGGAAGACGCTTCTTGCCGAGCGGCTCGACAGGAAGGGCGACGGCGGCGCGCTCGTCTACCGCTTCGATGTGCGCCTCCAGGGCGACAACGAGACGGTGTTCTTCGACGTCTGAGGCCACCATGAAAATCCTTCTCGTCAACGGTCCCAACCTCAACCTGCTCGGCACCCGCGAGCCGGCAACCTACGGCTCGACCACGCTGGCCGACGTGGAGGCGACGTGCCGCAACGAGGCAGCCTCGCTCGGCCACGAGCTCGTCGCGTTCCAGAGCAACCACGAAGGCGCGCTGATCGATCGCATCCATGCCGCCCGCAGCGAGGGCGTGGCCTTCGCCGTCGTCAACCCGGGCGGGCTGACGCACACCAGCGTCGCGTTGCGCGACGCGCTCGCCGGCGTCGCGATCCCGTTCATCGAGATCCACCTCAGCAACATCCACCGGCGCGAACCGTTTCGCCACCACTCGTATCTGTCCGACATCGCCGACGGCGTGATCGTCGGCCTCGGCGCGCAGGGCTA
>JBDTJD010000003.1:0-7101 GCA_039935975.1 Caldimonas sp. | reverse complement strand
CCTGGGTCAGCATGCAGATCGCCTGGGCCTGCGCCTCGGCCTCGATCGCCTGCTCGATCGTCATCGCCCACTCCTGGTGGAGCATGGTCTTGGTGATGCCGTTGGCGAAGGTCGGGCCGGCGGCGAGCTCGGCGGCAAGCGCCGTTGCCTCGTCGAGGAGCTTCGACGGATCGACGAGCCGGTTGAGGAAGCCCCAGCGCTCGGCCTCCTCGCCGCCGAGCGAGCGACCGGTGTAGAGCAGCTCGCTGGCCCGGCCCTGGCCGATGATTCGCGGCAGCATCGCGCACGCGCCCATGTCGCAGCCGGCGAGCCCGACGCGGTTGAAGAGGAACGCGGTCTTGCTGCGCGCCGTGCCGACACGCAGGTCGCTCGCCATCGCCAGGATCGCGCCCGCGCCCGCACACACGCCGTCGATCGCCGCGACGATCGGCTGCGGGCAGACGCGCATCGCCTTGACGAGATCGCCGGTCATGCGCGTGAACATCAGCAGCTCGGGCGCCTTCAGCCTGACGAGCGGGCCGATGATCTCGTGGACGTCGCCGCCCGAGCAGAAGTTGTCGCCGGCGCCGGCGAGGACGACGACCTTGACGTCGCTCGCGTGGCGCAAGCGCTCGAACAGGTCGCGCAACTCCGCGTAGGAGTCGAAGGTGAGCGGGTTCTTGCGTTCGGGACGATCGAGCGTGAGGGTCGCGACGCCGCCGCTCGCCTGCCAGCGGAAGTGCCTGGCCGCGTAGTCGCCGAGCGGGCGGCGGTTGCCGGCGGCGAGCGCCGGGTCGAGTTCGGGAATGTGGTTGATGCTCATGGCGTCTTCTTGTCGGTGGCGCGGTCGTCGTCGAGCCGGTGCGAGCGCAGCTCGCCGAGCTTGGCATAGAGGTCGCGCACGGCGTCGGAGTCGAAGCCGGCGAAGAGCTCGCGGATCCAGCGCTCGTGCTCCCTGGCGATCTCGTCGAAGCCGGTTCGACCCGCCGGCGTCAGGCGAACGTTCCAGAGCAGGTAGTTCTCGTGGCTGTTGTCGCGCTTGACCCAGCCCTCCTTCTCGAGATCTTCGGTGATCTGCGTGAGGTTGCCGCCGACGATGCGCATCAGCCGCGACAGGTCGACCATCCGCATCGCCGCGTTGACGCGGCTCAGCTGCGACAGATAGTCGAAGCGCGCGAGCGAGATGCCGAAGCGGTCGACGAGGCGCTTCCGCACCTCGTTCTCGATCTGCGTCGTGCTGCCGAGCAGGCGCATCCAGAGTTGCAGCACGTCGCTGTCGCCGGCCGCCGGGGCGACCGCGCCGTCGCCCCACGTCTGCGTCGCTGCATTCTTGTCGGTCATGGCTTCGGTCCCGTCGTCCTGGAAGGCTGCACGCCGCGCTCAGACGCCGAGCGCCTTGTTCGCCGCCGCGAGCGGGCTCAGCCCGCCGGTCTGCGCCGCCGCTGCGCGCTCGCGCTCGAGGTTGCGCTCGAGCTGCATCTTCGCTGCCCGGTACTGCTTCGGCCAGGCGATGTCGGTATAGCCGATCTTGGCCGCCTCGAGCAGCGTCCACGCCGGATTGGCGAGGTGCGGCCGGGCGACGGCGCAAAGGTCGGCGCGTCCGGCGGCGATGATGCTGTTGATATGGTCGGCTTCGGAGATCGCACCGACCGCGATCGTCGGGATGCCGGCCTCGTTCCTGATGCGGTCGGCGAACGGCGTCTGGAACATGCGGCCGAAGACCGGCTGCTCCTTCTTGCTCACCTGGCCCGACGAGCAGTCGATCAAGTCGGCGCCGGCGGCCTTGAAGATGCGCGCAATCTCGACCGCGTCGTCGGGCGTGATGCCGCCCTCGACCCAGTCGTGCGCCGAGATCCGCACCGACATGGGCAAGTCCTTCGGCCAGACCTCGCGCACCGCGCGGAAGACCTCGAGCGGGTAGCTGAGACGATTCTCGAGCGTGCCGCCGTACTGGTCGGTGCGCTGGTTGGTGAGCGGCGAGATGAACGAGCTGAGCAGGTAGCCGTGGGCGCAGTGCAGTTCGAGCCAGTCGAAGCCGGCCTCGGCGGCATAACGCGTCGCGCGCACGAAGTCGTCGCGCACACGGTCCATGTCGGCGCGGGTCATCGCCCGCGACCAGTCGCTCACGCCGTCGAGGTACTGCTGCGGCGAGGCGGAGATCAGCTCCCAGTTTCCCTGCTCGAGCGGCCGGTCGATGCCGTCCCAGGCCAGGCGCGTCGACCCCTTGGCGCCCGAATGGCCGAGCTGGATCGCGATTTTCGCCTCGCTGTTGGCGTGCACGAAGTCGACGATCCGCTTCCAGGCGTCGCGCTGCACGGTGTTCCACAGTCCCGGGCAGCCGGGCGTGATGCGTGCCTCGGGCGACGGGCACGTCATCTCCGCGAAGACCAGCCCCGCCCCGCCCATCGCACGCGCGCCCAGGTGGACGAGGTGGTAGTCGCCCGGGATGCCGTCGACCGCCGAGTACTGCGCCATCGGCGAGACGACGATGCGGTTGGCGAGTGTCACGCCGCGCAGCGTGAAGGGCGTGAGCATCGGCGGCACCGACGATTGCGCCGCCGCGCGCGCCGGCAGCCCCGCGCGCTCGGCGATCCAGCCCTCGTAGTCCTCGACGTAGCCCTTGTCGCGCAGGCGCAGGTTCTCGTGGCTGATGCGCTGGCTGCGCGTCAGGAGCGAATACGCGAACTGCTCGGGTGGCAGGGCGACGTAGCGGTCGACGTGCTCGAACCACTCGGTCGAGTTGCGCGCCGCGTTCTGGATGCGCAGCACCTCGATGCTGCGCAGGTCTTCGTAGTGCTTCAGCGCCGCGGGCAAGTCGCCCGGATGCTGGCCGATCGAGCGGGCGAGCTCGATCGAATCTTCCAGCGCGAGCTTGGTGCCCGAGCCGATCGAGAAGTGCGCGGTGTGGGCAGCGTCGCCCATCAGCACGACCGGCACGGGCCCGTGCTCGCCCCTTTCCTGTCCGTCGAGCCAGTGCACCCAGCGCTCGCAGACGACGCGCGGGAACTTGATCCACTGCGAGGAGCCGCGCAGGTGCGACGCGTTGGAGAGCAGCGGGTGGCCGTCGAGATGCTTCGCGAAGAGCTTCTCGCAAAACGCGATCGCTTCCTCCTTTTCCATCGTCTCCAGACCGGCGGCGCGCCACACCGGCTCCGGCGCCTCGACGATGAAGGTCGAGTGCGTGTCGTCGAAGCGGTAGGCGTGGGCCTGGAACCAGCCGTGCTCGGTCTCCTCGAACGCGAAGGTGAAGGCGTCGAAGAGCTTGGTCGTGCCGAGCCAGACGAAGCGGCACAGGCGCACGTCGATGTCGGGCCGGTAGGTGTCGGCGAACTCGGCCCGCACGCGGCTGTTGAGGCCGTCGCTGGCGATGACGAGATCGGCATCGGGGAAGTCGATCGCCGACTTCACGTCGGTCGAGAACACGAGCTCGACGCCGACCTCCTCGCAGCGCTCCTGCAGGATGTTGAGCAGGCGCTTGCGGCCGATGCCGCAGAAGCCGTGTCCGCCGGACGTGATCTTCGCGCCGCGGATGTTGACCTCGATATCGTCCCAGTGGTTGAAGGCGTCGAGGATCTTCGCCGCGCTCGTCGGGTCGGCGACCTGCAGGTTGCCCAGCGTCTGGTCGGAGAACACGACGCCCCAGCCGAAAGTGTCGTACGGGAGGTTTCGCTCGACGACGCGGACGCGGTGCGACCGATCCTGCTGCTTCATGAGCAGCGCGAAGTAAAGGCCGGCCGGGCCGCCGCCGATGCAGACGATGTTCATCCTGCGATCTTCCCCCGTTGCGCTGTGCCGCGTTCCCGGGTCGTGCTCACTCGGGAATCAGGTGCCACACGCCGTCCTTCAGCTGCATCAGCTCGCGTCCGCGCTTGTCGAAGCCGGAGTGGTCGGCAGCCGTCATGTTGTACACGCCCTGCGTGCCGACGAGTTCCTTGGTCTGCTCGAGCGCATCGCGCAGTGCCGAGCGAAACTCGGGCGTGCCGGGCCGGGCCTTCGCGGCCGCGATCGGCACGGCCCTTTGCAGGAGCAGGCCCGCGTCGTAGACGTTGGCGCCGAAGGTGGCGGGCTTGCTACCGTACATCTTCTCGTAGGCGGCGATGTAGTCGAGCGCGACCTTCCTCGACGGGTTGCTGTCGGGCATCTCCGGCAGCACCAGCATCAGGCTCGCGGCCATCACCGCACCGTCGACACTCTTGCCGCCGAGCCGCATGAAGTCGGGCGTCGCCGCGCCGTGGGTCTGGTAGATCTGGCCCTTGTAGCCGCGCTCGACGAGCGTGACGTGCGGCAGCACCGTGCCGCCACCGGCGGCGGCGACGAGCACCGCGTCGGGATGGGCGGCGACGATCTTGGTCGCCTGGCCGAGCACGCTCTGGTCGCTGCGCGCGTAGCGCTCGTTGGCGACGACCTTGATGCCGGCCTTCTCGGCCATCGGCACGAACGTGCGGTACCACGATTCGCCGTACGCGTCGTTGAAGCCGATGAAGCCGACCGTCTTCACGCCCTTCTTCGCCATGTGCGAGACGATCGCCTGCGAGATCAGGTCGTCGTTCTGCGTCGTCTTGAACACCCAGGCCTTCTGCGCGTCCATCGGCAGCACCACGGCGGGCGTGCCGACCGGCGCGAGCATCGGCGTCCTGGCCTCGGCGATGAACTGGATCGTGCCCATCGCGTTGGGCGAACCCGACGGGCCGATGATCGCGTCGACCTTGTCCTCGGCGAGCAGCTTCTTGACGAGCGCGACCGACTGGGTCGGATCGGAGGCGTCGTCATAGACGATGTACTCGACGTTGATGTCGCCGATCTTCTTCGGCAGCAGCGCCGCGGTGTTCTTCTGCGGAATGCCGACGACGGCCGTCGGCCCGGTCGACGACGCGATCAGGCCGACCTTCATCTGCGCGTGCGCGGCAAAGGAGACGAGCGCGGCGAGCAGCGCCGCAGCGAACCGGGTGGGGTACGGATGCACGGACATGAGTCGGGTCCTCGGGTGTCTACGGTGAAACAGGGGAAAGAAAGGTATCAAAGCGACAGGCCGCCGACGCTGGTGCCGCCACAGACGTAAAGCACCTGGCCCGTGACGAAGCCGTTGCCGGGATCGGCGAAGAACGAGACGGCGCGCGCGACGTCGTCGGCCTCGCCGAGCCGGCGCACCGGCATCGATGCGGCGAGCTCCTTTTCGCGCTCGCTTCCCGCGGGGATCACGTCGTGGAACATGGCGGTTCGGATCGGCCCGGGCGCGACGACGTTGGCCGTGATGCCCTCGGGCCCGAGCTCGAGTGCCCAGGTGCGCATCATGCCGATCAGGCCGGCCTTGGTTGCCGAATAGGCGGTGCGCGTCGGCAGGCCGAGCGCGGCGCGCGACGCGATCGCGACGATGCGGCCGAAGCGCGCCGCGCGCATTGCCGGCAACGCCGTCTGCACGAGCGCGATCGCGCTGCCGAGGTGGAGCTCGACGAGCACATCGAGGTCGTCGAGCTGCACCTGGGCGAGCGGCGCAGCGCGGATCGCGCCGGCGTTGTGGACGATGGTCGTCGGCGCGAAGCGGCGCGCGACGTCGGCAGCGACCTCGGCCGTCGCGGCGCGATCGGCGAGGTCGACCTCGACCGCGTGCAGGCGCGGATGGTGGGTCGTGCCGGCCATGCGGTCGAGCGAGATCACGGTCGCTCCCTCGCCGAGCAGCCGATCGCAGATCGCGCGACCGATGCCGGCGCTGCCGCCGGTGACGAGCGCGACCCGCTCGCCGGCGCTGCTCACGCCGCGTCCTCGACCAGCGCGAGCACGCGCAGCGGGCTGCCGCTGCCCTTCTCGATCTTGAGCGGCGGACAGATCAGGAGCGCGCCGGTCGGCGGCAGGAGGTCGAGGTTGGTCAGACACTGCAGGCCGTAGCGCCCCGCGCCATGCATGTAGTAATGGCACGGGTACGGCGGCCGCAGGTGATAGCCCTGGCCGGCGTCGGTGCCGATCGCCTCCGAGCCGAAGCCCAGCACGCCGCGCTCCTCGACCAGGAAGCGCACGGCTTCGGTCGACGGCCCGGGCGTGTGCTGGCCGGTCTCGTCGAAGTTCTGGTAGGCCTCCGGGTCCTTCCGCTTGGACCAGTCGCTTCGCATCAGGAACCACGCACCCTTGGGAATGCGGCCGTGCACCGACTCGAAGGCCTCGATGTCGTCGACGGTGAGCAGGTAGTCGGGGTCGGCGGCGACCTGCGCCGAGCAGTCGAGGACGCACGCCGGCGCGACGAAGTGCTCGGCGGGAATCGTGTCGACCGAGTTGTTCGCCAGGTCCCGGCCCGAGATCCAGTGGATCGGCGCGTCGAAGTGCGTGCCGGTGTGCTCGCCGCACGAGAAGTTGTTCCAGTACCAGCCCGGACCGCGCGCGTCGTAGGCCGACACCTCCTCGATCCGGAACGGCCAGCACTGGCCCATCTCGGGCGGCAGGGCGATCTGCGGGAACGAGGGCGAGAGCGTCTGCGTCAGGTCGACGACACGGATGCGCCGGCTGGCGAGTGACGCCGCGAGTTCGGCGAGCAGCGACGGGCGCGCGGCCGGCCGCGCCTTCAGCTTGGCCGCCGCGGCGGCGGAGGTGGCGGTTGTCATGGGCCAAATGGTCGCATGACTGGGACTCCCGGGGCCGGCGCTCCCCCCCGGTCAGGCGCGGGCCGGCCTGTCATCCCTTGTCTTCGGGACGCCCGAGGCTGGTCGAAGCCCGGAAAACGGCGCATCATTTTCGGCTTTGGACACCGCTCCGGCGCGAAAGGATCATCGATGAACCCGAACCAGGCACTCTGGGAAAAAGGCGACTTCACCCGGCTCGCGGACACCATGCGCGGCAGCGGCGAGGCCTTCGCGAAGTCGCTCGGCGTCAAGCCGGGCATGAAGGTCCTCGACCTCGGCTGCGGCGACGGCACGACGGCCCTTCCACAGGCGAAGCTCGGCGCCGACGTGCTCGGTGTCGACATCTCGCGCAACCTCGTCGAGGCCGGCACGAAGCGCGCGACCGCCGCCGGGCTCGCCAACCTGCGCTTCCAGCATGGCGACGCCTGCAACCTGCAGCCGATCGCCGACCGGAGCTTCGACCTCGTCGTCAGCGTCTTCGGCGCGATGTTCGCGCCGCAGCCCTTCGAGGTCG
>JBDTJD010000002.1:0-5284 GCA_039935975.1 Caldimonas sp. | reverse complement strand
ATTTCGCTGCCTCCAGAAAGTTCTTCAACATCGCGCGGCCGTGCTCCGAGAGGATCGACTCCGGATGGAACTGCACGCCTTCGAGTGGTGTGGAGGTCGCTGCCAGGGCACGATGGCGAACGCCCATGATCTCACCGTCGCTCGCGGTCGCCGTGACCTCGAGCGAAGCCGGCAGGCTGGCCCGCTCGATCGCCAGCGAGTGATAGCGCACCACCGAAAAGCCCTGCGGCAGCGAGGCGTAGACGCCGCGCCCGTCGTGGCTCACGACGTCGCTCTTGCCGTGCATCAGCCGGCCGGCGCGCACGACCCTGCCGCCGAGCGCCGCGCCGATCGCCTGGTGGCCAAGGCAGACGCCGAGGATCGGCAGCTTTCCCGCGAAGGCCTCGATCGCGGCGACGCAGACGCCCGCCTCCGCCGGGGTGCACGGGCCGGGCGAGAGCACGAGCCGGTCGGGCCTCAGCGCGCCGATGCCGGCGACGTCGATCTCGTCGTTGCGAAAGACACGCACGTCCTCGCCGAGCTCGCCGAAGTACTGCACCAGGTTGAAGGTGAAGCTGTCGTAGTTGTCGATCATGAGCAGCATCAGAACCCCTCCTCGACCAGCTCGGCGGCGCGCAGCAGCGCCCGCGCCTTGGCTTCGGTCTCCTGCCACTCGAGCTCGGCGACCGAGTCGGCGACGATGCCGGCCGACGCCTGCACGTGCAGCGTGCCGTCCTTGACGATGCCGGTGCGGATCGCGATGGCCACGTCCATGTCGCCGGCGTAGCTGAGGTAGCCGCAGGCGCCCCCGTAGATGCCGCGCTTGACCGGCTCGAGCTCGTCGATGATCTCCATCGCCCTGACCTTCGGCGCGCCGGTGAGCGTGCCGGCCGGGAAGGTCGCGCGCAGCACGTCGATGTTGGTCATGCCGTCCTTCAGCACGCCCTCGACGTTGCTGACGATGTGCATCACGTGCGAGTAGCGCTCGACCGCGAACGCCTCGGTCACCTTGACGCTGCCGACCCGGGCGATCCGGCCGATGTCGTTTCGCGCCAGGTCGATCAGCATCAGGTGCTCGGCGCGCTCCTTCGGATCGCCAGACAGCTCGACCTCGAGCGCGCGGTCGAGCTCGGGCGTCGCACCGCGGGGCCGCGTTCCGGCGAGCGGGCGGATGGTCACCTTGTCGCCCTGCCCGCCCGCTTCGCGCCGCACCAGGATCTCGGGCGAGGCGCCGACGATCTGGAAGTCGCCGAAATCGTAGAAATACATGTAGGGCGACGGGTTGAGCGAGCGCAGCGACCGATACAGGCTGAGCGGCGAGCCTTCGTAGCGTTTCGAGAGACGCTGGCCGACCTGCACCTGCATCAGGTCACCGGCAGCGATGTACTCCTTGGCGCGGGCGACGGCGGCAAGGAAGTCGTCCTTGGCGAACTCGCGCCGCACCGGCTGCGCGGCCGTGCGCTCCACTGCCGGCGCCGACACGCTGGCGCGCAGCCGATCGGTCAACTCGCCGAGCCGGCGCCGCGCCTTCGCGAACGCCTCCGGGACGGCCGGATCGGCATAGACGATGAGATAGAGCCGTCCGGACAGGTTGTCGATGACCGCCACCTCCTCGCACTGGACGAGGAGGATGTCGGGCGTGCCGATCGGGTCGGGCAGCGGGCGCGCCCGCGCCGACGCGGCCAGGCGAGGCTCGATGCAGCGCACCGCGTCGTAGCCGAAATAGCCGGCGAGGCCGCCGCAAAAGCGCGGCATGCCGGGACGCAGCGCGACCTTGAAGCGCCGCTGGTAGGCGGCGACGAAGTCGAGTGGATCGCCCTCGTGGGTCTCGACGACGCGGCCGTCGGTGACGATCTCGCTGCGAAAGGCCGTCGCGCGCAGCAGCGTGCGCGCCGGCAGGCCGATGAACGAATAGCGCCCGAAGCGCTCACCGCCGACGACCGATTCGAGAAGGAAGCTGTTGCGCGCCGACGCCGACCCGTCGCCGCCGCGGCCCGCGTCCCAGGCCAGCTTCAGGTAGAGAGACAGCGGTGTTTCCAGATCGGCGAAGGCCTCGGCGATCAGGGGAATGCGGTTGTAGCCCTGCAGGGCCAGGCTCTTGAACTCGAGTTCGGTCATCGCATGCCCGCCGAAGCGGCGGGCTCTCCACGTCTGGGGGCCGAGCAGGCAAGACGGCCGGCGGCGAAACGATCGGGGCGGACAGCGGCGACCTCAATGGTGCCGCGGCGGCGTCGGGGGCCCGACGCGACAGGCGTCAGGCGAGCGGCCGGTCGCTTCGCCAGGGCCAGGCTCCCCGGTCGGACGACGACCTGACGAGTGGGGAACGCGGCGTGACCATCGCAAAAGTGTAGCGTGTCCGTGTGATCGGTCCGCGCGGGCCTCGGCCAGATCCATCCGGCGTGCGTTGCGCACGCATCGGCCGGCGCAGCGGAGGCCACACCGGGCGAGCGCGCCGCAGAATCGCCCGACCATGCGTGCGCCGGCGTCCGCCCCCCCAGGCATCCTGCTCGTCGCCGAGGACGACGCGAGCGGCCGCGCACTCGCCGGCCAGCTCGGCGCCGAATTCGAGGCCGCCCTGCGCATCTGCGCGCGACCCGACCGCACCGCGCAGGAAGTCGAGTCGCATCGGCCGGGCGTGGTCGTCTTCGCGCTGGCGTCGATCGAGGCGGCCGAGTTGCACGCGCTGGCGCTGCAGGCGCGCGGCGATCGCCCGTTCCTGCTCCTCCTCTGCGACGCGAGCGGCGCCCGCCACGCTGCCGGCCTCTGCCAGCAGGGCCTCGTCGACGACTACGTGCTGCACTTCCCGACGCCGGCCGATCCGGCCCGGCTCGCAACCAGCCTGCGCCTGGCGAAGCGTGTCGTCGCCGCCGGCGCCGCCGTCCCGGCCAGCGCCGCCGACCCGCCGGCGCCGAAGCGTCCGGTCGTGCTTGTCGTCGAGGACGACGAGGTCCTGCACCACCTGGTGGCGGCGATGGTCGACAGCGAGACGGTCGAGCTGGTGTTCGAGTGCGACGGCGCCTCGGCGCTCGAGCGCGTCCGCGCCCTTCTTCCCGACCTCGTCCTGATGGACGTGCTCCTGCCCGATGCCGACGGCATCGACCTCACCCAGCGCCTGAAGAACACGCCCGAGCTCGCCGCCATCCCGGTGGTGATGTTCACCGGCGAGGCGCGCATGGAAACCTTCATGCGCAGCATGGAGGCCGGCGCGGCCGATTTCCTCGTCAAGCCGTTCACCCGCGAGGCGCTCGTCGCCAAGCTGAGCAAATACCTGACGATTGCGGCCTGACCGCCGGCCTGCCTCGCCGCTTCAGGCCGACGTCACGGGGATGCCCCGGAACTGGCCGGCGACTGCCGGGCCGGTCGGCCGCGGATAGCGAGCCGGATCGAAGCGGTTCAGCAGCTCGCTCTCGCGCGCCTTCGCGATCGCCAGGCTCGCCAGCTTGACGTGGCCGTAGCCGCGGATCTGCGCCGGCACGTTGGCGATCGCGGTGGCGACGGCGACCTTGCCTGCGTCGAGCCCGGCGCAGAGCTCTTCGACACGCGCCTCGTAGTCGGCGATCAGGCGCCGCTCGAGCTTGCGCTCTTCGGTGCGGCCGAACGGATCAAACGCCGTGCCGCGCAGACCCTTGCCGCGCGCCAGCACCTTCAGCGCCGGCAGCAGCCACGGTCCGAAGCGCACCTTCTTCGGCGCGGCCCCGCGGCCGCCTTTGGGCTTCACGAGTGCCGGCGGCGCCATGTAGAACTCGAGCTTCATGCCTTCGCCTTCGAACTCCTCGGCGATCCGCTTCTGGAACTCGCCGTCGGTGTAGAGGCGGGCGACCTCGTACTCGTCCTTGTAGGCCATGAGCTTGCGCAGCTGGGTCGCGACCGCGCGGGTGAGCGACATCGCAGAGTCCGGCCCGGCGACCGCCCGCTCGCGCTCGCGCACCGTCTCGACGATGCGCCGATAGCGTGCCGCCCAGGCCTCGTTCTGGTACGCGGCGAGAAAGCGCGCCGAGCGCTCCGTCAGCTCGTCGATCGTCTCGACGCGCTCGCTCTCGGCGGCCGGCTCGCGCAGCAGCTCGCGCGCGGCCGCCGGGTCGGCGGCCGCGAGCCGCCCGAGCGAGAACGCCGCCTTGTTGGACGCGACCGCGACGTTGTTGAGCTCGATCGCCCTGAGCATCGCCGGCAGCGACACCGGCACGAGCCCGCGCTGCCAGGCGTAGCCCAGCGCGAGGATGTTGGAAACGATCGAGTCGCCGAGGAACTCGTGCGCGAGGCGCTGCGCGTCCATGGTCTCGACGCGGTCGGCGCCGGCCGCGAATTCGAGCTTGGCGAGCAGGGCGTCGACGTGCAGGTCGGCGTCGGGATTCGAGAGCGATTCGGCGACGGCGATCTCGTGCCGATTCGCGAGCACGCGCGTGCGGCCGTGGCGCACGGTCTGCAGCGCATCGGCCGAGGCGGCGACGACGACGTCGCAGGCGAGCACGGCGTCGGCCTGCTGGGCGTCGATGCGCACCTGGTTGAGCGCCGCCTTGTCTGCGGCGAGGCGCACGAACGAGAGCACCGAACCGCCCTTCTGCGCGAAGCCCATGAAGTCGAGGACGCTCGCCGAGTGGCCTTCCAGGTGCGCCGCCATCGCGATCACCGCGCCGACCGTGACGACGCCGGTGCCGCCGACGCCCGTGACGAGCAGGTCGTACGGTCCCGTCCAGGCGTGTGCAGGCGGCAGAGGCAAGCCCGCGACGAGCCGCTCGAAGCGCTCGGCCGCCGGACCCGCGAGCGCACCGGGCCGCTTCCTCGGCTGGCCGCCGACGACGCCGACGAAGCTCGGGCAGAAGCCCTTCGCGCAGGAGTAATCCTTGTTGCAGCTCGACTGGTCGATCGCGCGCTTCCTGCCCAGCTCGGTCTCGAGCGGCACGACGGCGACGCAGTTCGACTGGACCGAGCAGTCGCCACAGCCTTCGCACACGCGCTCGTTGATGAACAGGCGTCGCGCCGGATCGACGAGCTCGCCCTTCTTCCTGCGCCGGCGCTTCTCGGCGGCGCAGGTCTGCTCGTAGATCAGGATCGTCACGCCCTTCATCTCGCGCAGGCGGCGCTGCACGGCGTCGAGCTCGGCACGGTCGTGGAACTCGGTGCCGGCGGGAAACCTGGCGTGGATCGCGTCGTACTTCGCGATGTCGTCGGAGAGCACGACGACCTTCGTCGCGCCCTCGGCCTCGACCTGGCGGGCGATCCCGTCGACGCTGATCGTGCCGTCGACCGGCTGGCCGCCGGTCATCGCGACGGCGTCGTTGAAGAGGATCTTGTAGGTGATGTTCGT
>JBDTJD010000001.1:0-3581 GCA_039935975.1 Caldimonas sp. | reverse complement strand
CACGCGCTATCCGCCCGCGGGCATCCGCGGCGTCTCGGTCTCGCAGCGAAGCAACCGCTTCGGCACCGTCGCCGACTATTTCCGCGACATCAACGACCAGATCAGCGTGATGGTGCAGATCGAAAGCAGCGCCGGGCTCGCCGCGGCGGCCGAGATCGCTGCCGTCGACGGCGTCGACGGCATCTTCGTCGGTCCCTCCGACCTCGCGGCCGGCTTCGGCCACCTCGGCAAGCCGGATCACCCGAGCGTGCAGGCAGCGATCGCGCAGGTATTCGACGCGGCCCGGGAGGCCGGCAAGCCGGCCGGCATCCTCGCTCCGGTCGAGGCCGACGCCCGGCGCTATCTGGCCATGGGGGCGACCTTCGTCGCCGTTGGCAGCGACCTGGGCGTGCTCAGGAATGGGACGCAGGCACTCCGAGATCGCTTTTCGCAAACCGCGTGAGCCAGCCGAGCAGCTCGTCGAGCTCGTTGGACTTGTCGAACACCGCGCTTGCGCCGAGCTCCAGGCACTTGGTGCGAATGTCCGCGGTGGCGTGATTGCTGAAGACGATGCGCTTGGGCTCGTCAGGTTGCCGCGAGAACGCCTTGAGCACGCCGAGACCCGAACCGCTCTTCAGGAAGATGTCGATCATGACCAGATCGCAGGCATTGCGCTCGCGCCGGAGCCAGTCGACGGCGCTGGCCTCGTCGGCGGCCGAGCCGACGATCTCGACCGGTGCGATCTCGTGCAGGGCGTCGACCAGGTTGTCACGAATGATCGAGCTGTCCTCGACCAGGAAAATCCTGACCTTGCCGTTTTCGCCGTGATCCGTCGTCATCCGGCATTGTCGGGAGGCCGGACTCGACGTCGCCATCGGTCGGAGAGCGTGAGCCGCGTCGGGATCGGGACCGATCTGCGGTCGGAATCGTCCCACGCCCCCCGGCGAAGCCGCCTCAACCGGCGGCCGTCGAGCGCCCTTCGTAGAGATCGCGGCCTTTCGCCAGGACGCGGATCTTGGCGTCGGCGATCGGGCGTTTCAGCATCCAGAAACCGCAGTCGGGATGGATGTACTTCACCCGCCCGTCGCCCAGCAGCGCCTCGGCGCGCTCGATCGAGCGCGCGACCGCTTCCGCCGATTCGACCTCGTTGGCCTTGATGTCGACGACGCCCAGGCCGAATCCGATCTCGGGCTTCAGGTCGCGGAACACCGCCAGCTCCTCGGGCGGCCGGTGCGCGCACTCGAGCACGACGTGGTCGGCGTGGAGCGCGTTCAGGTAGCGCATCAGCTGCTCCCAGGTGCCATGCTGGACGCTCTGGCCGCCATAGTTGCCGAAGCACAGATGCACCGCCGGCGTCGCGCCGGCTTCACGCGCGGCGTCGAGAACTCGGTTGATCGACGAGGCAGCCCATTCCCACTCGTCCGGGTGGCCGGGCAGGTTCGCCTCGTCGACCTGGACGATGTCGGCCTCGACGTGGCGCACCTGCTCGGCCAGCACGTCGGCAAGCGCGTGGGCGAGCTCGGGGGTGTCGGCGTAGTGACGATCGAGCAGCGTCTTGGCCAGCATGTGCGGGCCGGTGACGGTGAACTTGAAGGGGTGCGTGGCGAGTGCGGCGGCGCGCTGGCAGGCGAGCGGCAGGTCGAGCGTGCCGCTCGCGATCGGCCCGTCGACGACGCCGGGCGGGCGGGTGCGAAAGCGCATGCCTGGCTGCGACCGATAGGCCAGCACCTCGTCGAAGCTCATCTCGTAGCGCACGCCCTGCATCGGCCGCACGAAGTACTCGATCATCCCGTTGGTCTCGGGATGGTTGATGTCGAAGCGGTACAGCTCGCCGTCGCAGACGACGTCGACGCCGGCCTGCTCCTGGGTGGCGATGACGACGCGGGTGGCGTCGATCAGTCCCTGCTCCGACGGCGTGGCGACCAGCCACTCGGGCACGGGATACGAGCCGACGACGGTGGTCCTGATGCGGGGCGGAGCGCTCACTGGCCCGGCCTCACTTCGGCATCTTGATGGAACGGTCGAGGAACTCGTTGGTGTAGGCCGTCTTCACGTCGTAGGGCGTGTCGAGGCCGATGTAGGTCTTGACGATCTCGTAGTCGCCGGCCATGCGCGCGTCGTCGAGGATGCCGAGCGCCACGGTCTCCGAATACTTGTCGCGCATCAGCTGGGTGACGAGCTCCCAGTTCTGCATCTCGTTGTCGTAGTTGAGCGCGCCGTTGGCGTCGATCAATGCCTGCACGCACGGCTTGGGCGTCGCCGCGCAGGCGGCGAAGGCCTTCTGCGTGACCTTCACGAACGCCGCCACCGTCGCCTTGTTCTTGGTCAGGTAGTCGCGGTTGACGATGATCGTGTTGCCGTAGGTGTTCAGGCCCGCGTCCTTCCAGGCGACGAAGCCCATGTCGTCGCCAAGCTCGCGCTTGAAGATGTGGTGGATGTTGTAGAACGAGGTCGTCGCGTCGATCGAATGCGCCTTCAGCGCGGCGAGCTTCGAGTTGGCGTCGATGTTGACCCAGGTGACCGAGTTCGCGTCCATGCCGTTGGCCTTGGCGAGCGCGGGCCAGATCGTGCGCGCGCCGTCGCCGGCAGGGTTGCCGATCTTCTTGCCGGCCAGATCCTTGACCGTCTTGATGCCCGAGCTCTTCAGCCAGTAGAGACCCTGCGGCGAGTTGGCGTAGACGTTGAACACGCCCACCGTGTCGGCACCCTTGCCGCGCAGGGTGAGCGCGTTGGGCATGTCGGCCAGGCCGATCGGGTTGACGCCGGCCGCGACCTTCTGCACCGCGACGGCCGAGCCCTTGCCGGGCTCGAGGTTCACGTCGAGGCCGGCGTCCTTGTACCAGCCCATCTTCTTGGCGTAGAAGTACGGCGCGTGGTCGCCACCCGGCACCCAGTTGAGGATGAAGTCGAGCTTCTGCTGGGCGAAGGCGGGCGCGGCGGCCGCAGCGCTGGCAGCAGCGACGGCGATCAGGGCGAGGCGGCGGAAGGCGGTCATGGCGGTTCCCGAAGGCGTTGAGGCGTCGCCCTCAGTCTAGCGAAGGCACCCGCGATCCCGGGAGAGCAATGACCCCGATCCGGCGGCCGGCAGCGGATCGCGGCCCTATGATCGGCGCCGCTTTCGCTGCTTTCGCCGCCTCCCTGGTCGCTGCCCCCGATGCCACGAAACCTGCCGCCGCGCCGCCGATGACTCCTCCCCCGAACCGCTGGTCACGCCCGGCGATGGCGGTCGCCTCGCACCTGGCGCTGCTGCTCGTCTGGTACTTGTTTGTCAAGTTCGGCGACGTGCCCAAGTTCGTGATGCCGTCGCCGGTCGACACGGTGAAGACCCTGACCGCGTCGAACTACAACTGGTGGGGCAACGTGCTCGTCACGGCCACCGAGATCTATGGCGGCTATGTCATCGCCCTCGTCGTCGGCGTGCTGCTCGCGCTTGCCTTCACCTGGTCGAAGGCGCTCGAGGCGCTGATGATGCCGCTGCTCGTGAGCCTCAACATGATTCCGAAGGTGGCGCTCGGGCCGCTGATCATCGTCTGGTTCAAGTACGGCGTCGTGCCGAACATGATGATCGCGTTCTCGATCTGCATCTTCCCGATCCTGCTGAC